>CALGPD010000036.1 GCA_937960625.1 uncultured Spirochaetia bacterium
AAAATCAACCATTGAAGAAAAAACATTATCACCCAGCCCAAAAGTATTTTAATCGCGGTTCTGCTGTTTGACGCCCTTCTCCATGTTAAGAAATCAAAAATTAAAGTAACCAGCCATAACGACCAGATGATAATTGCAACTGTAAAAATATTCAATACACCATAAGCTCCTGATTTGCTAAAGCCATATCTTATAATTAATAAAACTAAAAAAGTTATAATAAACCCTATCAAACCCATTACAAAACCCTTGACTGTATCGGATTTTCTTTTAACTGTTATAATTAATTTCATTTCTCCTCCAACATCATTATTAAAATAACAAACCTATATAAATAAACTACAAAGAATTAACCGCCTGTTCACGGGTTTTATAAACCTCGAAAACGTGATGCGCTTTTAATAACCTAAATACTTTTTTCGTTATATCATTTAATCCGCAAACTTTTATTGTGCTTCCGTTTTTAGAAGCAATTGAAGTTATAAAAATTAATATTGATAATCCTGATGAATCTATATAAGGCACTGCATTTAAATCGAAGAAAAATTTATATTCCTCGTCTATAACTTCATTACGGACATCATTGTTAAGCATATCATAATCATCACTTTGAATAATATCCAATTCCCCTTGAATGGTAAAAACCAACCAACCTTTAATTCTTTCCTTATTGTAATTCATTACTTTTCCCCTGATTAAATTTACATATTACCACATAAAATATCAATTATAAAAAAACAATCCCGTAGATAATTAGTTATTTAACCACTTAACTAAACATCGCAATTATAATTTAGAACGTGATAAGCATTGCCGTTAACGCAGTCCCGGATAGTAAGTTTAATTTTCCGGGTTTCATAATGGCAATCAACAACGACTTCCGATTGTTCAAGACTTATATTTAAATCGTGTTTATCAATAATACCTTGAAGATTTTCATATGAATTCCTAAAAAAAGTACCTGCTATATGGCCCATTCTTATATAAAAATCTGACTGGGCCGGGTCATTTATTATCTGGTCGATGATATTATCTTTACTAAACCTTATCTCATGCATGCGGATAAACTTTGACTCAAACTCATCTTTAAGCATATGCCTGTTTTGTTCGATAAATTCATTTTTCAAACGGATACTCTGGATTTCTGTCTCTGCTGTAACGTTCTGGATTAATATCTCTTTTCTGTTATCAATCTCTTCATGATGTTCCGGAATATTTTCATCCTCAACACTGGCTAAACGGATAATAAGAAGTTCTACACACCCCACTCTTATTAAAGGTTCCAGTGAAGGGTTACTGATAAAATATCCGTCCCAATAAGCGCCTTCAACCTTTCCGTCAATTTCCTCATTTGAACCGGGTTTAAAATTACCCCAATGACCTTTGAATTTAAAAAGTTTTTTCGGATAAAAATTATTGTTGTCCATATCATAACCCAAAGCTTCATACAAAGGATAAGTATATAATTTCTTGGCTGGAAACACCTGAGGCACAGCACAGCACGCCAGTATTGACTCAATTGAAATTGCATAACGGTATCTTTCGCCCTGAAATTTCCATATATATTTTCCGTTTTCCGTTGCTAATGCAGTAAAAAAATTATCAGAGGAATTTAGAATATTCGTTGCTCCGATAAATACGCTGATTTTGGGAAAACCTTTGCCATCAATACCGTGTTTAATTCTGCTATAACATGAAGCTTTATCCTGAATTTTCCAATCAGGAAGTAAATGTTTGGCTAGAAGTTCGCGAAGAAATATCCTCATTACCTTCTGTGAAAGGCGTTTGGGAATAATCTGTACCTGCTTAAAATAAGGGAAAAAAAAACTTGAAATATTATCAAACAATTTTGACCCTGAATATAAATGCGGGCCTAAATCTTTAAAATCGAAATTAAAATGTTTGCCAAGAGAAAAAAAGTTGCTTGATATTGAATCAATTAATTCGTTTGAATAAGCAAGCGGAATATCATCGACATCATTGTGCCCGATTTCTTCAGGATTCATATTCTGAAGCCGAGCAAAATGGTTTTTCATAAAAAGAGTAACGTTTTTCAAAAAGCTCTCAATATTGTTTTCAGACCAAAACTTTTTAAGCCTTTTTAAATCCATATTATCATAAGCTAGAAAAACAGAGTTTATAGCCCCTCCGGAAGTACCGGAAATTGCTTTAACTTTTTTATCGAGAATATACCCCGGCTTATTATCATGAGTTAAGGCTTCAATTACCCCTACCTGAAAAATAGCATAAGTTCCCCCGCCTGATAAAGCAAGGCCAATTTTTAACGGTTCATTTTTTCCCGGCATATAAACAACCCTTTTATAAAAAATTAAATAAAAATAATTAACTGAAATTCAATTAACTCAAATATAAAGTTATATATGAATAAACTATAACTCCAGTGTTATTATTAACATAAGATTAAAAAAACTTATCATTTTTGTAACTTTTACTATTATTTAAAACATAATTTTACTATAAAAATGACAAATAAATTTTATTTTCTTGAATTTTTTGGAATTGTTAATTTTATTTAATAAGTATTCTTGATTTATTTTTGCTATTTTCTTCTGTATTCTTCATTCCTTCAATGAGAACCCAGATTAATAAAAAGTATAATAACAAGAACTCATATTATATTACAAAAAGGAGACTTCTAGTGTCTAACAAAGTTTACGTTGGCAATATGTCATACAACACAACAGAAGAACAACTAACAGATCTATTTTCCGAATATGGTGAGGTAGTAGAATCTAAAATAATCTATGACAAATTTTCAGAGCGTTCAAAAGGTTTTGGGTTTGTTACATTTGCGGATGCAGAATCATGTCAAAGCTGTATCGAAGCTTTAAACGGTAAAGAATATGGCGGAAGAGTTTTAAAAGTTAATCACGCTTTCGACAAACCACGCAATAATTCTCGTCAAAGAAGATAATCATTAAACAAAAAGCAGGGTTTTTAAACTCTGCTTTTTTATTTCTAATATCCCGATTTTAAATACATATCTACTTTATTTCCATTAAATATTTTTAGAATTTGACTTTCAGATTGCTTTACTGTTAGAATACTCATGGAGGTGTTTTAATGGAAAAAAGACATGAAGATTACATTCGTTATTATAAAGCAAGAAAGTTAAAATACGAAAACAACCCTATGTATAAAAACGCTTATGAAGCTGAAAATAATATGTATCATGCAATAAGCGGCATCAGCAAGCTTGAAGAGTTTAAAAATATAATTGAAACACAAAAACTCAATCTAAAATGCGCAATCGCTTTAGTTAAAGATAAAGAAACCGCGCGGCTAAAACATTTTAACGAATTACAGGAAACAGTTAGAGCAAAAGCTCCACAGCAAATTCTAGCCATAATTGACAGTATTCAAGACGTTATGGATTTAACACAGAAAGTTAGTGAAATAGAAACGAAAATCAGTAGAGAAATAAGTATTGATTTATTCGTGGATGAATTCTTCAGTGATTTTAGAAGTCTTGAGAACATAGAAATATACGCTAACTCAAACATGCCGGAAGGTGAATGGAAACAGGAAGCAGAAAAACGCATGAATGAAGAAATTGCACGGTTTAAAGAACGATGGGAAACCATGATTTTGCCTGAAAACAGAAAATGGCAGCCGGATTGGGATTTGAATTACGATGTAATATGGGAACACAGACATAGAAGGAAAATACCTCTTTCAGATGAAGTTATAAAAAAACGCATTGCAGAACATAAAAAATACAGGGGGGTGTAATATGCCTATAGACAGAATGATGATTGATCCGGTATTAACACCGTTTAAAAATATGATAAAAGACCTTGAAGATAAAGGTAAGACCGGAGAATACTATGAAAAAATGGTTGAAACTATTAATGCTATAGAAAAACTCGCTAATGAGTTAAATGATTTCAACGCGTTTAATGCTGAGGTTACCAAACACGGTTATTATATGAATTTTAGCAATTATTATTCCAGAGCGCTTTCTGAAGCAGCTCAGGAAAAATCAGCATCTGAGGGTAATGATGACGAAACGCTTATGGCAAATACGTTAAAAGCATACCAAGATTCCATAAAAAAACTTGAAGAGAGTAATGCACCGGATAAAGACAGGTTAATTGCACCAATCAATAAAGTTCTTGAAATCGGCAAATCAGGAGTAAGTTTCCCCGAGTTTCTCGCTATAATCGAAGAAAAAGGGCTCACTACTGCAATGGAAGGAACTGTAGTCTTACGTGACTATATCCTTAAAGACATTCAATACTATGAAGATTTTTATATGCCTATCCATGTTGAAATGTATAAAGAACAGCTTGCAAAGTTTGACGAATTAACACAGAAATCTTCTTTAGGAGTGCCGGATTCTCTTGAGTACTCGTTGGAACGGCAGAAAATAGAATATAAATATGAACCCAAAATAAAAAAGTGGAACATGATTACTGATAGATGGGAGAGGATATTAAGCCGTGTTTATAACTGGCTTGATTCATTTTGTTCGTTTGCTCCAATGGATGAGAGATGGAGAACACCGGGTGCTACTCCTGCTGTAGTTGAGCATAATATAAAAAGAACGAAATTCACAACACCGTATTATCTCGCTGTAATGGAACAAACGTTTTATGATTATTTTTCTTTAAAATGGAATGACATATGGGAACATGCAACGTATAAAAACGCGGAAAAAGCTAATACAATCGAGTATTCACAGGAACGCATTGAGCTTATAAAGAAAACTTATGAACAATTAAAACCCGGAGCAAAACCAACTGAAGATTTAATAAAAAAATCTGAGGAACTTTATGGAAGCGGCAGACATTTAAATCCTGAGTGCAGAAAAGAATTGGCAGCCAAGGCAAAAGCTATTCACGATAAAGCGTATGGTGATAAGAAGTAAAACGTTTAACTAGTATTTACAAAATTATCTTTTTATTAAAGAAGTTAATTAATTTTTTCTATATAAAATAAAATTTTGCATAATAATTAATTTGCGTTTTCTTTGTGCTTGTGTTTACTTTAGTAAAATCAACTACAGGGAGAATACACAAAATGAAAAAGCTTTCAATTTGTACTTTATTATTGTTTATTTCAGTTTTTAGTTTCGCAAAGAGACCTCATTTTAAAATAGCTTTCAACGGCGTAAATTGCCGCACAAAAGGCAATAAAGTTTTTTGTGAAACAAGAAAAGTTGTCAGAAAACGAACCTATATAACGCGTTACATATTTAATAAATCTCAATTTAGAAATGTATTCCAAAGACCGTTATCTACCTTCTTTGGTAGAAATATAACTTTAACTTTAATTATTACTAAAAATATGGCACCGGGGGGCAGCGGAGCAGGAATCAAATTTCTCAGCCGAGGAAGAAGTTTAGCACTCAGTGTTTGGTCATCCAAATTAATCTCAATTGCAGATGAAAAATACGCACTCAAACAAAAATTTTCCCACAAAAAATTTAATAAACGCGTTGTAATTAAACCGTCTAAATTAATGCGAACCGGAAGATACATTACTTTCTCGATTACCAAAAGTGTAAAAGTGGGATCAGAATGGGTAAGAGCAAAGTTAAAGTATTATATAACCCCATATGACAGAATTTTCAAAAAATACGGAAGCATTAATACAATAAAACGCAGAGCAAAACCAATCATAGTGTATTTTCATTGTACTCAAGAAAAAATTAAAGTTCTTGAAATCAAAGGCGGAGTATACGTTAAAGCACGGTATAAAGGATACACATTAACTCCGGCTAGAGGCGGAGCGCGGCCAAGGCGTTACATCAGAAATAATAATCGCAGAAGATACCGGAGAGGAAGATAATTTTAACCCGTTTTTAATAATTAAACCGCAGGGGCATATTTTAGCTTTTGCGGTTTTTTCGTCTTACTCCCGGGCACCGTACCGCCTTAGTAGAGCAGCAATGCGTTTATACCCTTTTTCCTTTGCGAATTCTATTAGACTTTTTCCGTAGAGTTTAAAATGAACGTTAGATCCTTTAGAGAGCAAATATTTAACAATATTATAATGCTTTTTCATAATGGCCATAAGTATTGAATTATAACCATGATAACCTTTAAAATTAACATTTATGCCTTTAGAAACATAGAATTTAACTAAGTTTAGATATCCATTTTTTGCTGCAAACATTAAATCATGACTGGTATATTTTAATCCCTTTAAGGCAAGATATTTAACAATTTTTAAATGGCCTATGTTACTTGCCATGGATAAAGCATTGTAGTTGTACTCATGATTTATACCTTCAAAAACATGTAAATTTGCGCCATATTCGACTAAGTATTTGACTGATCGAAAACAACCAAGCATTGAAGCAATAATTATAGGTTTATAGTTAACAATCCCATAATGTATTGATTTATAT
>CALGPD010000037.1 GCA_937960625.1 uncultured Spirochaetia bacterium
GCATATACCAAGGCATAACAGCGTCAATATTACTTCCATATGTAATGGAATATTCCCTTACTTCGTCTGCTAATAAATTCGTTCAGATTGCTAAAGCTTTTGGAGAAGATACAACGGATATTACAGTAGTAGAAGCAGCGATTAAAGCCATAGAAGGTGTTAGAAAATTATTATACGATTTAAAAATTCCACAAAAACTTTCTGACCTTGAACTTGATAAAGATGAATTATACAATGCAGCTAAAATTGCAAGGAGTTATGAATTTCTTCACTTCCTACCCCGCCCTGTTTCTCAGGAAGATTTATATAACATCCTTATTTCAGCATTTTAACTAAAAAACCCTTGAATATAACACAAAAATAAATTACATTCGTATTTATGGATAAAAACCTCATAGACTTTCTAAATAAAGTACAAAATAAAGAAATAGATATTAACAGCGCATATGAATATTTAAAGCATCTGCCTTTTGAAGATATCGGTCACACGAAAATAGACCATCACAGACAAATCAGGTCCGGCGCGCCTGAAGTTATTTTCGGCCTCGGTAAAACCATGAAACAGATTATTCAAATTGCGGAAAGAATGCTTGAAAGAAAAACAAATATTCTTGCTACCAGAATAAATAAAGACATATTTGACGAATTATATAAACTTAATAATAATTTTGTATATAACGAATTAGGCCGCTGCTCATATTGTGAAACAAACCCTATTGAGGTTAAAGGTGGAACCGTTGCCGTGGTTTCAGCAGGTACTTCGGATATTCCCGTTGTTGAGGAAGCATGCACAACGTTAAAGATACTGGGAAATAAATATGAACGCATTGTTGATGTAGGTGTTGCCGGCATTCACCGGTTATTTGATAAAAAAAGCATACTTGATAAATGCAGCGTTATTATTGTATGCGCAGGAATGGAAGGCGCTCTGGCAAGTGTTATAGGCGGGCTTGTGGATAAAGTTATAATCGGGGTACCGACATCAATAGGTTACGGTACTTCATTAGGGGGAATATCTCCGTTATTAACAATGCTAAACTCATGTGTTCCATCTATTCTTACAGTTAACATTGACAACGGTTTTGGCGCAGCTTATTCAGCCTCATTAATAAACCGGAACTGGACTGTAGATAATCACTAAAAGCTATATATAAATAATTGTGGACAAAAATCTAAAAAGCTGATTATATTTATATAATATACTTATGAGAAATCATGATGAATGAAATTTTAACTTATTTAAAAGAACAGGAAAACGAAATAATAAATATGCTATGTAATTTCGTTAAAATCCCAACTGTAAATCCGCCCGGGAATAATTACAACGAAATGTGCGATTTACTTCAGATTGAGTTATCAAAACTGGAACTCGATGTTAGAAGAATAAACGTTCCTGATGAATATCTTGAACAAAAAGGCCTTGATACTTCATATCCTAAAATTAATATTTTTGCAAATATGGATTGCGGTTGCGATAAAACGCTGCATATAAACGGGCATTATGACGTTGTTCCTGCAAATGGAGAAAATTGGGAAACCGACCCTTTCAACCCCATTGTAAAAGACGGCAAAATTTTTGGAAGAGGAACTTATGACATGAAAGGCAGTATTGTAAGTTCAATTTTTGCGCTTAAAGCATTAAAAGAACTAAACAGAGCGCCAAAAGTTAACCTTCAGTTAAGCTTTACATGTGATGAGGAAACCGGCGGAGAGTTTGGTATGGGGTATTTTTCGCAAACCGATAACCTGAAAGCTGACTTTGCAATCGGAGAAGGGCCAAGCGGCAATTATATATCTCTGGGAAATAAAGGCATAATTTGGGCTGAAGTTGAAGTATACGGTCAAACCGCGCATGCAGCATTTACATGCACTCAAGGAAAAAACGCGTTTGAAAGAATGCTTGAAGTAAGCAAAGAGTTTCTTGAATTAAAAAACAAGGTAATTAAAAAAGCAACTAAATATAAAACTGTTGAAAAAGAACAAATACACCCAACCATAGTGCTTGGCGGGCGTTCCGGTTCAGGCGATAAAATCAATATAGTTCCGGGAAAATCGTACTTCACAATAGATAGAAGGTTAATACCTGAAGAAACACTTGAAGAAGTAAAACAAGAAATAATAGATATTGCCAGGAAGCTTGAAACACAAGATAAAAATTTTAAAATCAATGTGAATTTCCTATATGAAGATAAACCGATTTACATTGATGAAGAATCATCTATTGTTAAAAATTTCAATAAATGCATGGAAAAAGTTTCCGGTAAAAAAAGCGAAAACGTTTTATTAGCCGGAGCAACGGATTTAAGGTATCTCATGAAAAAAGGAATACCTTGCATAGGCCATTCACCTAATGGCGGCAACTTTCACGCGGATAATGAATACGTTGAGATTTCCAGTTTAATCGAAATCGCGGCAATTTATGCAACACTTTTTACGGAGTATGAAGAATGAGAAGTATTATACATTTTGATGCTTTTTCCGGCCTTAGCGGAGATATGATTTTAGGGGCATTAATAGACATTATTAATGATAAAGATTGGTTCATTGAGCAGATAAAACTCTTAGGCTTAAAAAATTATGAAATAGAAATAAGCGATAAAAAAATAAAAGGCATAAAAGCATTAAAAGTTGATATTAAATTTGAAGAAGAAAAAAAACACAGACACCTTCCTGATATAGTTAAAATAATTGATTCCTCGCCTTTGAACGATAATGTAAAAAAAATTGCAAAAGACATTTTTAACAACCTTGCAATAGCTGAGGCTGCCGTACATAATGTTGATGTTAATAAAATTCATTTTCACGAGGTAGGAGCAATTGATTCTATTATTGATATCACAGGCTGCGCAATTTTAATAGATAAAATTAATCCCAGTAAAATTTCATGTACATCTCTGCCTATTGGAAGAGGGTTTGTTAAATGCGATCATGGTATTATGCCCTTACCCGCTCCCGCAACAGCAGAACTCTTAAAACAAATTCCTGTTTACGATGCCGGAGT
Organism: uncultured Spirochaetia bacterium; assembly: GCA_937960625.1. GTDB lineage: Bacteria > Spirochaetota > CALGPD01 > CALGPD01 > CALGPD01 > CALGPD01. The sequence continues at coordinate 3,002 of CALGPD010000037.1, forward strand.
TCAGGGTGAACTTGTGACCCCCACAGGTG
>CALGPD010000038.1 GCA_937960625.1 uncultured Spirochaetia bacterium
GCGTATATCATATTAACCCACGCGTATAGTTTTAGAGAGTATTTATCGCATTTTTTTGAAAGATACAGCAACGGGTCAAAGTTTTTCTGAATATATTTATATTTTGGTTCATGTTCTGATGTAAAAAAAGCATCTCCTCTGCCTCTTACCTGCGCAACGATTATTCCAAAGTTATTTTTTAAGGCGAAATTGATTACTTTATCGCATTTTTTCTTTGTATTGATAGAAAAACGTACAACCCACATTGCTTTATTAAAGTGTTTTTTTAGTATAATGGGAGGAATATTATCAATTTCAGACGAGCAATTTGATAGTATTATGAATAATAATAGTATAGGTAATATATATTTTTTCATAACCAATCCTTATATTTCTGTGTCCCTGATATCTTTAAGATATACATTTCCGGCATGAATTACCAGCCATTTTCCTTTATATTTTCCAATGGCTAAGTTTAAAATGATACCTTTAGCTATTTTTTCAACTATTATATCATTTATTTCAATGTTATAAGTATTATTTGTTTCTGTAAGATTTTGTATAATAATAACGTGTTTTTCCTTTGAAATAACCTTGAATACGCCTTGGGTGACCTCAGTGGCTTCAAATGTTTGATTTTCTTCCGCAATTTTAAACAAATAATCCGCGATTAATGCCGTATCCGGTAACTTTTCCGCATTTCCAACGCTAATTAAAAGGTTCTTGTGCTTTTCGTTTGATATATATTTGTTTTTCTTTAGCCAATCCATAAAAATTTGTAATAGATGTACAATGGTTTTTAACTCGTTGTTGTCACAAGCAACGTATTTAATAACGAAAACGTGCAGGAATTCTTCAATTTCTTTACTGCTTAATGTTTGAATATCATCAAGTATTATGTTGTCTCCTGAAGCATACTCTGATTTTGTATGGTTTAATGAAGAATAATGCGCTAAATAGTCTTCAAATAATTCGATAGCCCAGAGGTATAGTTCCGCGTTATTATTTTTGAAATTGTTGTTCAGATAGAGTTTAAATTCGTTAATTATATCGTGAATATTCATAATTATTATATAATATATTAATATATACTATAAATCAAAAAATATTTTATTTTTAATATTTTAAATAATTTATAATCTATATTAATATAGATTATAACTATAAATTTATTTTTACTTTAAAAATGAAATTTAAGAATGCTTGCTGTTTGTATAATATATAAACAGAATAAAAATCAAGGATCGGTAGAATATAAAATTTTTTCTTTATTTTTTAACCGCGAAATGAATATAACTTAAAGCTAGAAATCATGCTTTAAGTAAGATAATTTTTCCGGCACATCAAATGTTGTGCGTATATTTTTTAAAACGTATTTACAACGAAGAAAAAAACAACTATAATTATTATCAAGGTGTTTATCATTTTGATGAAAAGTATATGAAAACTACATTTGAAATTGGAAAAAACAAATATAAAGAAAGGTTAAAAAAACAATGGTTCAAGAAGAAATAAAATATTGTTTTGAAATTGAAAATGATATTTTAAACATCGATATTACTGAACCGCAAACTGAAGGCAGTTACGGCATCGGTGACGGGCTTGGCCCTTTTTTTGTAGATGAAGATTATAATTTATTCGGCTGGGAAATTCTTGCAGGCAAAAAGGGACTACAAAAACTGGCAGAATACAAACAAAAATATACACGAGAACAAATCTATGATTTAATCCGTCCTTATGACAATAAAGAATGGGAAGAAGATATAAAACTGGAATTAGAAAAGCGCAATAAAATTGAAGATTTTAAAAGGCGTGAAAAAATATTGTTTGACGCGTTTATCGATTACGAACCTGATTTCTAAACCCTCACCCACAATACCCTTAGAAAATTCGAGAAGCCTCTACACAGCGTTTTTCATATATCCATAGTATGATTGGATATAATAACCGGATAACCCTTATTAAAAAAAATGAAGATAATGTCGTCGCAATTGAAAAAACCTATAACGCAATGGTTGAATTCCCTTCAATCAACCAGAAAAAGTATAACCGCGCTAATTATAACCTTGATATTCAGTACCGGTTTAAAATACCCGTTATTTACGAACTCAAACACGGATATGAGTATTTTATCAAGTACAACCAAGAAACTTACCTTGTTTTGTTTCATCAACCAATACCTGAGTTTAATGTTACTGTATTTGATAAAAAAATTGATAAAAAATATTACAGAATAGCTTATAATAATAAAGAAGATTATACAAAAACATTTCATCAAATTGAAGAAAAACAATTAGGAGACGGCTAATGAAAATAGAATATATAAGGGAAGATAATGAAATGTATGACAGCTTATATGTATTAGTTAGCAGAAGAGATGACCCTGTAGGGTATGACCCTAAGTTTTTAGGGCCAGTTGTAAATTTTTTCAATGGTGAAACCGGTGAATATATTGGTTTAGATTTTGACGATGATTTCAGAGAGCAACGGGAAAAAATCCTTAAACTTAAAACCGAAGATGAAATTTTTGAAAATTTCTTGATTGATATTGAAGACCATAAAAAAGACTATCCTGATTTCGATGAACAAAAATACAAAAAACAATTGTTAGCGATAATTGATTTTGTCAAGACTGCTAAGCTAGAAGATATGTCTGAAAAATTATGGGAGAGTGCTCCTAACTGGTGATTTTTATTAAAATATAGATAATATACAAAGTGGCATATAATAATAAAGAAAATCATGTTAGCAGTTTCTCTCACACTAGAGAAAACCAAATAAGAGGACTAAAATAAAATAGAATATATTAGGGACAAAACACCTCCATATGATACCTTATCTGTGCTAATAAAAAAGATTGATGAAAATTGCGTTGAAGATGAAACAGAATTTGAAATTGCGAATATAATTAATTTGGAAACCGGGGAATTGCACGGTTTATCCTTTGAGAATGAATATACTCCTTATCGAAAACAAGTTATTCTTAATCTAAAAACAGAGAAAGAAATTATTGATAAATTTTCTATTGATTTAAAAAAGCATAAAAAAGAATTCTCAGATTTCAACGAAGATAAATACAAAAAAGAATTAATCGCAATAATTAGATGGTGTCAAAAAACAAGTCCTGATAAAATGACTGAAAAATTATGGGAGAGTGCGCCTACTTTTTGGTATTAATTATGATAAATGCATTGTTAAAACAAAACATACAAGTATACAC
>CALGPD010000039.1 GCA_937960625.1 uncultured Spirochaetia bacterium
TATTAATTCGGTCTGGTCATTTACAATTGCCCTATACTGCTCTTCACTATTAATTAATGCCTGAACGACCTTAACTCTTTGAGTTACATCTGTATAAGTTCCAACTATGCGGATTGGGTTTCCTGCTTCATCATGGTCAACGACTTTCCCTTTTGCCTGCACATTTATGTAACTGTCATCAACAGCGCGCATTCTAAATTCATCCTTATAGGTCAATGAATTGTTTATTATTTTGTTTTCAAGAGTATTTACAGCTTTTTCAACATCATCAGGGTGTAATAAATCTATCCATGACTGCATAGTTGGAGGGAAATCGTTTTCTTTATACCCAAGCATAGTAAAACACTTTGGAGAGCGGTATACTTTACCAGTCAGGAGATTGTAATCCCATAAACCGTCATCAGCTGCTTCTATTGCGAATTTCAAACGTTCTTCACTTTGTTTTAAAGCTATTTCAGCTTTCTTTCTTTCAGAAATATCATGCATAATTATAAATCTGTATAAAATATCCTTTTTACCGTTTCTTACGGTGTCGATTCTCTGCCATGTTGTAAATTCGTTATTATCTGTATCTAGTACAATGAGTTCACCTTCCCATGTATTTTCCTTAAGATTATTTTTATCAATGTAGTCCTTTAATAATTCTTTTGAAGCCTCGGTATAAAATTGAAGAAAATTCTTATTTTCCAACCGGTCAATATCTGCTTTAAATAGGGCATTAAATGCAGGATTTGTAAAGATGATATTATCAGAACCGTCTGTTATTACAATGCTTTCCTGTGATGAGACAATAATGGCTTTAAAAAGCCTTAATTCGTCCTCAACTTTTTTCCATTCAGTAATGTCTCTACCAACGGATTGTATTTCAGTAAGATTATTTTTAGCGTTTATAACGCGTTGATGGGACCATTGAATCCAGTGTATGGTATTATCATCCAATAATATTCTATTTTCAACGGTATTAATTTCGTCAGACAGTTCTTTAAAATACTTTTTAAGTTCCTTCTCTTTATCATCAAGAAAATATTTATAGAATTTAGTTCCTATTAATTCATTTTTTGCTTTACTAAAATACTTACCCGTTGCTTCATTAACAAAAGTAATTTCACCCTCAAGCGAAAACCTTAATACTAATTCGGTTTGGTCATCAACAACGCCTTTGTATTGTGCAGCGCGTTCCTTTAATGCGTGTTCAGATTTCTTGCGCATACTGATATCTTTAACAAATTCAACACATATTTGTTTATCATTAAAAACGTGCATTGAACTTGATATTAAAACGTCTACTGTTTTATTATCTTTTGTTAATAAAGTTGACTCAAACTCGTGAGGAATAGTATCACCGTTTAACAATGCCCTGCGCCTATGCTCAATCTGTTTTCTACCGATTTTTGTATTATCAAAAAATGTAAGCAGGTTTTGTTTCAATATTTCTTCTTTTGAATAACCAACCATTTTAGCAAAAACGGGATTTGCGAAAGTTATAACTGATTGTTCATAGTCAACAAAAATTATACCGTCAAATGAATTTTCAATTACTGTACGTAATTTATTTTCAGAATCCTGTAATTCTTTTTCTGCTTTTTTCCTGTAAGTAATGTCTTTGATAAATGCTACGAAATAACTCACACCGTCAATATCCAGTACAACACTGGAAAGAAGTGCATAAACTATTTCATTGTCACTTCTAATAAATTCCAACTCAACGACTTTATCTACAGTCTCTCCTTTGATAGCCTTCTCATACCGCTGCTGCATAATTTTTACAGAATTTTCAGAATAGAAATCCGAAACCGGTAAGCCAATACCTGTGCCTGAAGGATATTTCAGCATATTGAACATATAATCATTTGCAAAAGTTAGGATGTAATCTTTAGCCCTAACAAGTATTACTCCTTCCATCGCATTTTCAATTACTGCCCTGTATTTCCTTTCACTTTTTTCAAGCTCTTTAATTGCCTGCTTGAGTTTAGTGATGTCTTTAATAAATAACACATAGTGTGGTTCATTATTAATAAAATTAATGTTATCGGAAATAATTACATCTATGATTTCACCGCTTTTCTTTTGTAATTCAGCTTCGCCTTGAGCAGGTATACTGATTCCGCTTTCGTGGTCTTGAATTCTTTTTAATATCATATTTTTACCGGAATCGGTATCCGTAAAAATATTAACAGCATTTAAACTCATGAACTCTTCTTTTTCATAGCCTAAAAGACGGATAATTACATCATTAGCAAACTCTATTTTTAAATCCTGATTTATTTTTGAGATAATAATACCGTCTAATGCATTCTCAATAACAGCGCGGAATTTTTCTTCGTTTTTTTGTATTTTATCCTGTGCAATTTTATCAAGAGTTATATCCCGGATAATACTTATATTACCAATGTATTCCCCGTCAATATTGTTTAGCGGCAGCAATAAGGTATCAGTATAACAAATTTCTTTATTCTTTTTAGCTATTGAGATATTCCCATGAAAAGATTTTCCGGTTTTAAACGCGTCAATTATTTCTTTAACTACGGATATATCATTGTATTTATCGGAAAACAAATCTCCTGAAGTTTTTTGCTTAAAACCTTTAGCTGAATAACCGAATAATTCGTTGAATGCAGGGTTAGAATCAATTACGTTGCCTTCATTGTCAAAAACTACGGCAGCGTCTAATAAATTATTGAAAATTAAAGATTTTTTATATAATTCATGGACGGTTTTATCGAGTTCGTTTTTAGTTTTAACCTGAAAAGTAACATCACTGCAAATAGTAACAAAGCCTATAAAAACGTCTTTTTTATCATGCAAAGGTATATGAATAATGTTTAAATACTTTTCCTCGTTATTTTTATTCCTAATAAAAATTTGATCTTTAAGAATTTCTTTTTTAGCAACCGCTTTGGATAACACGTTTTTCTTTTTCCTAATATCTTCTATATATAGGAACAGTTCAAAAAAAGTTAACACCTTTTCTTCGCCGGAAACCTGAAACATCTCTTTTGCAGCATTATTAATACTAATAATATTCCAATCTGAATTACTGATTAATATTGCATCATTACTATTTTGAAAAACTGCATTTTGATATAAAAGTTCAATTTCTCCGGCATCTATTTTGGATTGGATTTCAATATTTTTTGTAATATCATTCAGAATTGCTATATAACCCGCAAAATCATTTTCGTTTACAAACAAGGGCTTAAACTTAGCATCGAAATAATACTTTTCTCCTTGCGATGTTTCAATTTCGATATCTTTTAATTCGGTATGGTTATTATTAACAGCATTTTTAAAAACTTTCAAAATATCAGAAAAATTATTCGTTGTATCGCAAAAAACGAGTTCTGATTTTTTACCTAATGAATCCTTTTTTAACGAAGGAATAATATTTTTAACTGAATTATTATAATATTTTAAAATACCGTCAGGGTTGGAAAAAATCACTGAATTATATACATTATCAAGAATTTGTGTTCTAAGTGAGAGTTCTTCTTCTAAAAGCTTAGTTCTCGTTATATCAGTTGCAACGCATAAAAAATTTGTTTTAGAAGACGATGCATCCTGAATTTTTTCAATATCCCATGACAACCATTTCTTTATTCCACTCTTTAAAAAAATTTTAGTCTCAAAATAAGACGGGATTTCGTTATTTATAAAATAATTTTTATATTTACGCCGTTCATCCTTATCAGGTATATAATTACTATTAAATAATACATCTACAATGTTTTTCCCAATTATCTCGTTTTCTTTAATACCAAAAAAGTTACAGGTGTAATTATTTAAAAATAAAATATTTCCGGATGAATCAATTTTTATAACAGAAAAGTTAATGTTATTTAATATAGAGATATATTCAGCCTGGATTTTGGACTGTTTCACATTTTCTTCCTAAAAGATATATTAAATTTATAAACAACTTATATTTATTAATTATATCAGCTAAAGATACTTATTTTAAATTTATTTTAAATATGTAATTAGTCAATAATTTTAATAAATAGTTCCAAACATTATTAATAGATTATTCAAATAAAACTATATATAGTTATGTTTTTTAATTAACTAGCTTTATTGAATTTAAGTATTTAAGTTTAGAGATTCAATATTTTATTTATTGATTAATATATTTTTTGTTATTATTTATACATTAAATATTGCTTTTTGCAAGGAGAAATTTATGAGAAAAAAAATTTTGTTTATTTTCACTTTAGTTGTATTAACTAACTTTTCCCACACAAGGTTAATAATAAAAGTTAATAAAAAAGAGCTCTATAATACTG
>CALGPD010000040.1 GCA_937960625.1 uncultured Spirochaetia bacterium
GTAATACCCGGAATAATTATTCGTCAAGAAAAATTATTTAAAGTTTGAATTCGCTGAATTTTGCTTTTAAACGCAAGGTAAAATAAAATTTTCAAGTTGACAAAAAATATAGCGATTTTGTTTAAAACCCCATTTTTTAATCAACAAACAGATTGATATTTACATTTAACTTCATATGTATTAAAATACATATATGCCGGAGATAAGCAGATTTTTAGGAATAATTATTTATATGTATTATAAAGGCCATGCCCCTGCTCATTTTCACGCCGTTTATAACGAATATACGATAACTGTAGAAATTAATACAAGGGTAGTTTCAGGAAGGTTCCCTAAAAATGCTTTGCGCGCTGTTTTAGAATGGCTGGATATAAATAAAAATAATTTATTACAAAATTGGGATTTAGCTGTTAAAAGAATGCCGTTAAATCAAATAGATCCATTGGAGTAAAATATGAATTACCACGTTATTAATGCAAAGTACATAAAAGACTATATTATCAGTATAATGTTTGAATCAGGTGAAACTATTGAGTTTGATTTTAAAAACGAATTCGACGGCCCAATTTATGAACCGCTAAAAAATAAAGAATATTTCAAATCTTTCACTGTCCATGGTAATACTATTTGCTGGGAAAACGGAGCAGACTTCGCTCCTGAGTATCTGTATGAAAAAGTGAAATCAAAAAAAGTGGAGGCTTAGGTTGTTTCTAACTTTAAAGCCCTAAATCCTGTTTAAACTTAAAAAATTCGTGATTTTCTTTTTTCATTTCCTAAGATTTCCAAATATTCTAAACAATCCCGTTCTAATTCTTTAAGCCGTTTATATTCGTTATAATTTTAAAACAACCATAATTGGTTCATCATTATTTTATTTTTTTTGCGTTTTAATCATTATTAAATATAATAGAACGTAAAAAATAAAATTTCAATTGTTAACTAACTCATGCGCTGAAAACGTTCGCGCATTTTTTCATACTTGATTAAATCCTGCTCGTGGATGGACGGGTTCATTTTCATTAATACCTGATGAACGTCTTCCGTTGTTATTGGTTCTGCCTGTCCGGTCTTAACCGCTTTACGCATGCAAACACGGCTGGCTTCTTCCCAGCACAACGCGATATCCGCGCCTGAATACCCGGAAGAAATTTCAGCGAGGTATTGAAAGTCAATTTCGGATATTTTCCTGCCCTTTGAATGGATTTTAAAAATCTCACGGCGAAGTGAAATATCCGGAGGCGGAACGTAAATGATTTTATCAAACCTGCCCGGGCGTAACAACGCGTCGTCTATAAACTCAACGCGGTTGGTTGAAGCAATTATACCGAAATCATCAGCAGGACTCATGCCGTCCAGAATACCGAGTAAAATAGATAGAAGGCGTGGTGTAACATCATCCGCGTTATAAAGCTCGCGTTTTTTGCCGATAGATTCAAACTCGTCAATGAAAACATAAGCCGGTGTTGATGACGTTGCTTTCGCGAATAAGGCTTTTAGTTTCTGCTCGCTTGAACCATACCATTTTGATAAAATATCGGATAGGTGGATTAAGTAGACTTTCACGTTGTTTTCCGAGAACCTTTTTGCTAAAGCTTTCATTAAAAGGGTTTTTCCGCATCCCGGAGGGCCGAAAAGAAGAACGCCTTTGCTCGTGCGGATGCCGTATTCTTTCGCAAGGCCTTTTTTAATAATAGGCCATAAAACCGCTTCTTCAACTTCATCTTTTTGCGCTAGAGGTAATTCATCCCACAGAATTTTCGGCTTAATTTCCTGTTTTGATTTACAATCATCACTTTCTTTATCTTCTGAAAAAGCAGATGAAAAATCTTCGCCAAAAGCGCCGGCGAATTTTTCTTCAAACTGTCCGAACAAGCCCGAAGAACCGAATAAATTTTCAATCCATTTTTCCGCCGCGTTTACAAGGTCGTTTAAATCTTTAAATTCTTCCAAATCACACTACTCCAAATAAAGAATTAGATACTTAACATTTTATTACAAAACAGAAAAAATAGATAGAACAATTCTTTAAAACCTTTAAAAATAGCAGGAATTTGTTTGATAATATTTTTATACCGGTATTAATTTTTTTATCGAAGATTTTTATTTGATTTTCAAAATCTTAATTAATATTCTTCGGGAAAAAATTTCTGCCGGTATCATAAAGTTAATTTTAATAAATTATGGTTTCATGTTTATAATTATTTAACAAAAATAACTCTGCTGGGCTTACTATTTTCACAATCCAAATTGTTGTTTTTTGAACAATTTAATAACGATTAACACCTTCATATTATGTTTTACGCTATAACTTACAATACCGTTTATAATTATCAGACAAAAATTTGACTTATAATATCAAGCTTATTATTTTTAGAAACTTTTAAGTGAAAATTTTATTAAATCTGTATTAAGACACAAATTAGACGGATTAAACAAATACAATTAACATATTATTCAGGAGTACATCATGGGTATCACGATTCACAACGAGGAGTTTAAAAATAATAGTCTGTACGCTCCTCATACAGAACACGATGCATGCGGTATGGGTTTTGTTGCCGATATTTCAGGTAAAAAATCCCATCAAATTCTAAAAGATGCATTGGAAGTCCTCGTTCACATGACACACAGAGGCGCGATTGGCGCTGACCCTAAAACCGGTGACGGCGCAGGAGTGGCAACGCAAATTCCTCATACATTTTTTCAAAAAGTATTAAAACCTTTAAACATAGAACTGCCAAACCCCGGTGAATACGGTGTCGGTATGGTTTTTCTTCCAAAGGGAAAGAAAAAAGCGCAAAAAAAGTTACTGGAAATCTTTGAAAAAAATTGTGATAAAGCCGGCCTTACTGTTTTAGGATACCGCGATGTTCCTACAGACAACTCGGATTTAGGCGCAGGGTCATTGTCGTTAGAACCCGACATCAAACAAGTTTTTGTTAGAATGAAAAACTCTGAAGATAACAAAAAACTTAACATGGAATTATACCTAACTAGACGAAGAACTGAGATACAGACTAAGAATTCAAAGATTGAAGAAAAAGACGAGTTTTACTTCGCGTCGTTTTCTTCAAGCACGATTGTATATAAAGGAATGCTTTTAGCAGAGCAGGTAGAACCGTATTATCTTGACCTGCAGGATGAAGATTATGAAGTCGCAATCGCGACAATGCATTCACGCTTCGCGACCAACGTTTTACCAAAATGGAAACTAGCCCAGCCTTTTAGATATTTAAGCCATAACGGCGAAATTAACACAATAATCGGAAACAGAAAATGGTTAAGGGCAAGAGAAAGCGCGTTTAAACACCCTGAGTTCGGTGACGACTTAAAAGACGTTTATCCTGTAACTGAATCAGACATCAGTGATACTGCATCACTTGACAACGCAATGGAGTTTTTCGGGTACATGGGTAGAGAAATTCCTCACGTTCTTATGATGATGATTCCTGAAGTATGGGACGGCAACGACTTTATGTCTGAAGAGAAAAAAGCGTTTTACGAATACCATGCTATGTGTATGGAGCCATGGGACGGCCCTGCTGCCGTAGTATGTACAGACGGTGTACAGGTAGGCGCTGTATTGGATAGAAACGGTTTAAGGCCTTCAAGATATATTGTAACCAAATCGGGTAAACTCGTTGTATCTTCCGAGGTGGGTGCTTTAAACATTGACCCGGCTGATATAGAAAAAAGCGGAAGGCTGCAACCCGGAATGATGTTATTACTCGATACTGAAAAAGGAAAAATCATTGAGGATGATGAAATTAAAAATGATTTCGCGGCGCGTAACCCTTACAAAGAATGGATTGAGAAACAAAGAAAAACTCTTGATGATTTTAAACAATGCAAAGAAGTAGAATTCGAAAAAGGCGATGATTTATTCCAACTACAAAAAGTTTTCGGATACACTGATGAAGATAAAACCGTAATATTAAAGGATATGATTGAAACGGGAAAAGAGCCCATCGGCTCAATGGGGAACGATACTCCGTTATCCGTTTTATCAAATAATCATAAATTGTTGTTTACTTATTTCAAACAATTGTTCGCTCAGGTAACAAACCCTCCTATTGACCCTATACGCGAAAGCTGCGTAATGTCATTGGTTAACTTTTTGGGCCAGGAAAGGGATATTTTGTTTCCGGATGAGTTAAATGCTCATAGAATACGTATTCAGCATCCAATTCTAAACAAATCAGAATTCCATAAAGTTGAAGCACTGGATGGAGACTTTAAAACGAAAAAACTTTCAATCCTTTTTGACGCTAAAAAAGGTGGGCTCGAAAAAGCTGTTGAAAAGCTTTGTGAAGATGCAATTAACGCTATAAAGAATGGTTTTGATATTTTAGTATTAACAGATAGAAACGTTTCTAAAGAAAAAGCAGCTATTCCTTCCTTATTAGCTGTTTCTGCTGTGCATATATCAACTGTACGCGCGGGAATAAGAAAGCGTGCTTCCTTAGTTCTTGAAACAGCAGAAGCAAGAGAAGTTGACCATTTCGCGGTATTATCCGGATTTGGATGTGACGCTGTTTATCCATACCTTGCTTATGCAACAATTGAAAGCATGGTTGAGGAAGGCGAAATTGACGTTGCTATTACCAAAGATGAAGCAATTAAAAATTATTTAAAGGCAAATATAGCCGGGCTATTAAAAATATTTTCCAAAATGGGAATTTCAACATTTCAAAGTTATCAGGCAGCACAGATTTTTGAGCCAATCGGGCTTAAAATGGATTTCGTTGAAAAATACTTTGAAGGAGTAATATCCAGAATTGGCGGTATAGGAATACATGAACTTGAAGAAGAAACATTAATCCGTCATAATCAGGCATACGAAAAAGTAAAATCTTTTGATAATATTCTTGAATGGGGCGGAGAGTATCAATGGAAACGCCACGGAGAACTCCACTTATGGAACCCTGAAACAATTTTCCATATGCAGCAGGCAATAAGAACGCCTTCTCAAGCACACTGGGATAAATTTTCAGAGCTTGTTAATAACCAAAAAGGTAAGCACGTTACTTTACGCAGTTTAATGAAATTCAAGAAAACCAAATCAATTTCTATAGATGAAGTTGAACCCGCAAGCGAAATCGCAAAACGTTTTTGTGTAAGCGCTATGTCATTCGGTTCAATTTCAAAAGAAGCTCACGAAACAATGGCAATTGCCATGAACAGAATAGGAGCAATGTCCAATTCCGGTGAAGGCGGTGAAGACCCTATCAGGTTTAAGCCTTATGAAAACGGAGACTGGGCAAGAAGCACTGTAAAACAGGTTGCTTCCGGCCGTTTCGGAGTTTCAAGCCATTACCTCGTTAACGGTACTGAAATGCAAATTAAAATGGCACAGGGAGCAAAACCCGGTGAAGGCGGTCATCTACCCGGACATAAAGTTAATGATATTATAGCATCTGTAAGAAATTCAATGCCCGGAGTATCATTAATATCACCTCCACCGCACCATGATATATATTCAATAGAAGATTTAGCACAGCTTATTTACGATTTGAAAAACGTTAATCCTGACGGCAGAGTTTCAGTAAAACTCGTTTCTGAAATAGGCGTAGGCACTATTGCAGCAGGTGTTGCAAAAGGCCATGCTGATATGATACTAATTTCCGGCGCGGACGGAGGAACAGGGGCATCGCCTCAATCTTCAATAAAACACGCCGGGCTTCCATGGGAACTCGGTATTTCAGAAACCCATCAGGTACTCGTTGCCAATAAATTACGCTCAAGAGTAAGGCTGCAGATAGACGGCCAGCTTAGAACAGGCCGGGATATTGTAATCGGCGGTATTCTAGGTGGTGAAGAGTTTGGTTTCGGAACAGCAGCATTAATTTCAGTCGGTTGTGTAATGATGAGAAAGTGCCAGAAAAACTTATGCCCTGTTGGTGTTGCAACACAGCGCCCTGAATTGCGCAAAAAGTTCTCAGGCAATGCTGACCATGTTGTAAATTATTTCATGTTCGTTGCAGAAGAAGCGAGAAAAATAATGGCAGAACTTGGAATTAAAAAGTTTGACGATTTAATCGGTAGAACGGATTTACTCGATGTTGAAGACACATCATGGCATTATAAAGCTAAAGGTATTGATTTATCCCGAATACTTTATATGCCTGAAGTTAAAAGCCATAAAGAGCAATACTGCAATCAAAGCCAAGATCATGGGCTTGAAGAAGTTATGGATAGAAAACTTATCGAACTTTGCAGCCCTGCAATTGAAAGAAAAGAAAAAGTTAATCTCGATATGAAGATTAAAAACATAGACCGTGCCTGCGGAACAATGCTTTGCGGTGAAATTTCCAAAAAAATAGGCAGAGACGGACTACCTGAAAATACAATCAATGTTAATTTTGACGGATATGCGGGACAGAGTTTCGGAGCATTTTTAGTTAACGGTGTAACGTTTAACTTAAAAGGCCAGGCAAACGATTACGTTGGAAAAGGCATGTCAGGCGGACGCATTATTATCGCGCCACATGATAAGTCAGATTATAAAGCAGAAAATAACATAATGTCAGGAAATACTATTTTATACGGCGCAACTGGCGGTGAACTCTTTATCCGCGGTATTGTTGGAGAAAGGTTTGCTGTTAGAAACTCAGGCTGTAATGCCGTTGTAGAAGGAACAGGCGACCATGCTTGCGAATACATGACAGGCGGACGCGTTGTTATTCTTGGCAGCACTGGTAAAAACATGGCTGCGGGCATGAGCGGCGGAATTGCTTACGTATTGGACGAAAAAAATGATTTCAAAGCTAAAGTAAATAAAGAAATGGTTGAGTTTGAAGAGTTGTCTGAAGAAGACGAAAAGCTTATAATAGAATTAGTGGAAAAACACTATAAATATACGAATAGTGAAGTCGCGAAACGTGTTTTAGCTGAAAAAGATAAAATTCTTGGCAAATTCGTTAAAATTATGCCTTTAGAGTTTAAAAGGGTATTAGAAGAACGTAAGACTATTCAAAGAGCTAAAGGAGCTTAATATGGGAAAACTAGGCGGATTTTTAGAATTCGATAAAAAAGGCCCTAACAAAAGGTCTATAGAAAAAAGATTAAAAGATTATCTTGAAATAAATGAAGATTTTACTCTGGAACAGGTTATAGAACAATCAGCGCGCTGCATGGATTGCGGTGTCCCTTTTTGTCATTACAGCTGCCCTCTTGGCAACGTTGTTCCTGAGTTTAACGACGCAATATATAGAAAACAGTTTAAACGCGCTGCTGCTATATTGACAGCAACGAATAATTTCCCAGAGTTCACCGGGCGTTTATGCCCCGCGCTTTGTGAAAAAGGCTGCGTTTTAAACCTCGGTTTTGAAGCAGTAACAATTTCCGACATTGAAAAATACATTGTTGAAATCGCTTTTCAGGAAGGTTGGATTACTCCACAGCCTCCTGAAAAACGTACAGGCAAAAAAGTCGCAGTAATTGGAAGCGGGCCCGCGGGATTAGCCGCGGCTGACCAGCTAAACAAAGCCGGGCATAATGTAACTGTATTTGAAAAAAACGAAAAAGCAGGCGGAATTTTACGTTACGGAATCCCTGATTTCAAAATAGAAAAAAGCATTGTCCAGCGCAGAGTTGACTTGCTTGAAAAAGAAGGAATTGAGTTTAAATACAACGTAAATATCGGTGAAGATATTCCAACAAAAGGCATCTTAAAAGAATACGATGCAATTGTACTCGCAATGGGCGCGGAAACACCGAGGGACTTACCCGTTCCTGGTAGAGACTTAAACGGTGTTTACTTCGCCATGGAATATTTAACCCAGCAAAACCGCAGGGTTTCAGGTGAAAAAATTGCGGGTGAAGATATATCCGCTAAAGATAAAAACGTTCTCGTTATAGGCGGCGGCGACACAGGTTCTGATTGTATCGGTACCGCAAACCGTCAGGGAGCTAAATCAATCACACAGATAGAAATTTTACCAAAGCCTCCTGCTGAACGTACCGGGGATATGCCCTGGCCGTTATTCCCGACCTTATTAAAAAATTCTACATCGCATGAAGAAGGAAGCGAAAGGTTCTGGAACATACTTACGAAAGAGTTCGTTGACGATGGAAACGGGCACGTTAAAACTGCCAAGTTGGTAAAAGTTGAATGGACTAAAGACGATTCAGGTAAAACGCAAATGAAAGAAATCCCGGGTTCTGAATTTGAATTAAACGTTGACCTAGCCGTGCTTGCAATTGGTTTTGTTAAACCCGTTGTTAGTGGACTAATTTCCGAGCTGGGAGTTGAACTCGATGATAAAGGCAACGTGAAAATTGACGATGAAACAAGAATGACCAGTGTTAAAAAAGTATTCGCGGCAGGTGATACATCACGTGGAGCTTCATTAATCGTACACGCTATAGCGGACGGACGCCGTACAGCTAGAGAGATTGATGTATTTTTAACGGGTAAATCATCATTGCCTAAGGTTTAAAATAAACAGAACATAAAATTATTTTAAAATAGATTTCAAAAGCGGCGCTTAATTAAGTGCCGTTTTTTTATTTGGAAAATGTGTTTTGAAAGCATCAAACATCTTAATTTGTATTCGGTATTTATTTTATTCGTTGACTTTTATAAAAATACATACTATAAAAATAATGTAGCCGTAACTTTCTACCGGAGAAAGAATGAAAGCATTGAGAATTATTAAAAAAATAGAAACAGATAAAATTGTTATTGATGATTTAGGAGATATGAAAGGAAAAACAGCAGAGATAATTGTTTTATTTCAAGAAGATGAAGCTGAAACAAATAAAGTTGAATTTAAATCCCTAAATTCAATAAATATTGATACAATAAAGTTTAAATTTGATAGAGAATTTGTGAATGAAAGATAAGGTTTTTTTAGATACTAACACACTTATCTATCTATATTCTGATACTGAGCCAGAGAAAAAACAAAAAGTTTTTGAAATAATTAAATCAAATCACATTGTAATTAGCTTACAAGTAATAAAAGAATTCTGTAATATTTGCATAAAAAAATTTCAAGTATCAATAAAAAATATTCAGTTGGCACTCAATGATTTTAAATCCAATTTTGTCATTCTTAACTTAAATATTAATACTGTGTTCACTGCATTATCTTTGCTGAATAAATATAACTTTTCTTTTTATGACAGTTTAATTATTTCATCTGCATTAGGATGTAATTGTTCCATTTTATATACTGAAGATATGCATAATAATCTTGTGGTTGAAAATAAGTTAAAAATTATTAATCCTTTTTTCGATGCATAAGGGGATTTTTTACTGATTAAAACTATTAATTTATAATTAGCGCTTAATCTTTTTATAGGAGTTCATCTATGTATATAAGAAATTTACAAAAATTAATATTAATTTTAACGTCTTTATTTTTCATTTGTTTCTGTGTAAGAAATGGGATACATAAAACATATTATAAAAGTGGAAAGCTAAAATCTAAAATTAACTATAAAAATGGAAAAAAGAATGGAATTGCTTATTATTACGATGATACAGAAAACCAAAGTATTAAAGAAATAATTGAATATAAAAACGGCATTCAACACGGTTGGACAATTAATTACGAAGATTATGATATGAAGAAATACGTTAAAAATAAATTGAATTATCATAACTATCAAAAACCAGTTAGTCAATGTTTTTATAATAAAGGTATTAGAAATGGCTGGTGTTTTGTAGAGTTCGAAATATCTGTGCCTGAGGCAAGAGCGTATAATTATAAAAAAATTATTTTCAGAGATGGGAAAAAAAGGGGCATCGCTGAAGAAAAAGGCTTTGATTATAATATTAAAATATATCGTTCATTAAATCTTGACATGTATGTAGATACTCCTGAAAAATATATGTTTAAAAAATGGCCTAAATCTAAGCCGTTTAAAGGATTTGTAACAGGAGATTACTACCATTTTGATAATCTTATTGACGGAAATAAAGAAACTGTTTGGGTATCAAGAAACAAGAATTTTAAAAGAAAAAATTTAATTTATTTATCAATGAATAGTGATAATAAAAAAGTTACGCATTTAATAATCAACAACGGGAATCAGATTAATAAAAAAGAATTTAAAAAGTTTTCCAGAATAAAAAAAGCAAAAAT
The DNA here is from genome assembly GCA_937960625.1 of uncultured Spirochaetia bacterium. Classification (GTDB taxonomy): domain Bacteria; phylum Spirochaetota; class CALGPD01; order CALGPD01; family CALGPD01; genus CALGPD01. The sequence continues at coordinate 10,095 of CALGPD010000040.1, forward strand.
AACTATTGTTAAATATAAATTGGCTGTAATTTATAGAAAAACATACAAAATATTTTTTAAAGATAGTATAGAAACTAAAAGAATAAAAATCAATGACAGTAATGTGTCAGCATTTCTAACAGTTATAAGTAGCTATCCAGGAACTAAATATAAGAACGTATCTATAAGTGATTTTTATTTTGAGTATTAAACCTTGTTATATATTTAATTATAGATGTTTATAGAAATAAAAAAAATATTTCTTAATCATTTCTTTACATTAAACCGCCAGCAGATGTTTCCCATCTTTGTAATTATAAACTAATTCTTTTTAAAAAGTTCTTGATTTTTTTAAAATTTTATTTCAACCTGTATTCATCGTATTCTCGCTTTTCTGGAAAAATCAGTATAGCATAATGTTTAGGAGAATGCGTTTTTTTTATCAATTATTATGGTTAGTTGAGAGAAAATAAAACATGCAAAAAACGTTCATTTCAATATCGGTTTTTTTATCTTTAGCTATTTCAGGATTTTCACTATCTAAAAAAGATTCAAACCTTTTTTATGCAATAAACTACCAAAGTATTTCAGCTGTGCGAAAGTTGATTCAAAATGGGGCAAACGTAAATGTCAAAGACAAAGACGGTTGGACCCCATTGAAACAAGCTATCTATAGAAAACGCTATAAAGTAGTGAAGTTGTTAATATACAATAGAGCTAATGTTAACACAAAGGATAGGGGTAGTGGCTCTACTCCACTGCACGATGCTACGTATCAAAGACAATATTACATAACTAAATTCTTATTATCTAAGGGAGCAAAAGTAAACTTTAGGAATTATAATGGTCAAACACCATTACACTTAGCTGTATTTAAAAGAAGCTATAGAATTACGAAGTTATTAATATCCAAAGGGGCTAAAGTCAACGTAAAAAATTACTTTAATGGTTATACACCGCTACAAACTGCTGCAGAGAATGGAAAATATCAAATAGTGAAATTACTATTATCTCATGGTGCAAAAATTAACGAAAATTATAACTATAAAAGATTTACTCCTCTACATGGTGCTGTTTTTAAAGGATACTATCACATAGCTAAGTTATTAATATACCGGGGGGCGAACATTAACGCAAAGGAAAGGATTGGTCGAACTCCTCTACATATTGCTTCCTTTATGAAAAATTATAAAATTGCGAAATTATTAATATCTCGTGGTGCAAAAGTTAATGAAAAAGATAAATACGGAATGACACCATTAGATATAGCCAATAATAAAAAAATCAAAATACTTTTAATTAAACACGGGGGCAGAAGCGGTCGTGCGGTGAAATAGGAATGTTACATGTCCCTGTACATTTTAACATCAATACAATGCTAGGCAGCTAAAAAAAGTTTGATTCATTGATTGGGATAAGATTTGGACGGGATATTAAAATGATTTATCAATCGCAAATTTTTAATTAAAGTGTGAGCTTAAAGGTTTGCGTTAAATTGATTAACCTTAGTATTTGGATAAAGATTAAACAATATAAACGAACGGTTAAAGAATACTTATAGTATTCTGATTTGCAAATATTGCTATTAAAGGTATTTGTAGATTGTAATAATTATTGTTTAATCTTAACAATTAATTTTTTTTCAACTTAAACGCAAAAAAAAGTATTTAACTTTGTCATTAATAAAAAATTGTTTACTTTTTTCTCCGTTGTGATAAAATAACTTTCAAATTTAGCGTGGAATTTTTATGCAGATTCAAA
>CALGPD010000041.1 GCA_937960625.1 uncultured Spirochaetia bacterium
TTAAAACTGTCCAACCGTATTTATTCTTTGCATTTAAATCAGCGCCTTTGGAGATTAAATATTTAACTACATCAAGATGGCCTTTACGGCAAGCATACATTAAAACCGTTTCACCGTAGTTACTTTTTACCCTTACATCTGCTCCTTTAGCTATCAAATGCTTCACCTTAGTTAAGTTGCCTTTCTCAGCAGCAACGAATAACGCGTTGTTTAACTCCTGCTTCGTTGCGGAAAACGCGTTTGATGCGAATAAAATAATTGAAATGATAATCATTGCTTTTTTCATATAAAACTCCCGAATATTTTCGTTACTTTATGTCTTTGCCGCTTTTAGCTCCAACGGAAAGTAGATAGCGTTTAATACTCTTTTTCTCTGCATAATCCAGAGCAGTGTTGCCTTTTTTATCTTTTGAATTTACTCTAGCTCCTTTGGAGATTAAATATTTCACTATATTAAGATTACCTATAAGACTAGCTTCAAAACAAGCATATATCAAAGCTGTTTCACCGGATTTATTCTTTACATTCACATCAGCACCTTCAGAAACTAAATATTTCACTACATCAAGACTACCTCCCCGACAAGCTATCATCAAAGCTGTGTTACCAAATTTATCTTTTTCCCTTACATTCGCTCCTTTAAAAATTAAATACTTAACTATATTAAGATGCCAAAAATATGAAGCAATCATCAAAGCTGTTACACCGGATTTATTCTTTGCATTCACATCAGCACCTTTGGAAACTAAATATTTCATTATATCAAGACTACCTCTAATACAAGTATGCATCAAAACTGTGCAACCGAATTTTTCTTTTACCTTTACACTTGCACCTTTGGAGATTAAATATTTCACTATTTTAAAATGACCTTGTTCAGTAGCAAACATTAAAGCAGTCTTACCTTTCTTGTCTTTTACGTTTATTTTTGCACCTTTTGTGAGCAAACTTTTCACCTCAGTCAAGTTGCCTTTCTTAGCAGCAGTCAATAACGCGTTGTTTAACTCCTGCTTCGTTGCAGAAAACGCGTTATATGAGAGGAATGTGAGCAAAATAATCACCATTGCTTTTCTCATATAAAACTCCCGTATTCTAATAAATAAACAATATCATTAATGTAAAACCAAGTCAACGATAAATAATACATAATAAAATTTCAAAATGAAATATTGTTTTAAAAAATTGATTGAATACTATTTACCTAATTTTGATTAAATTTCGCTTTATTTCCGTTTTATATTATTATTAGTGTACTTTAAAATACGGTGCGGCACAAGTGAAAAATATAAACATAATACTACTGATAATATTCATTCCTGTGGTTGGAAACTGCAAAAGCAAACAAAAAACCACAACAAAAATAAAACCAAAAACCATAATCAAACGAAAACTAAACCCTAACATCATCACCATAGCGGGAACCGGCAGAATCGGTTACGGCGGGGATAACGGGCCGGCAAAAAACGCGTTGTTAAACAAACCTCACAGAGTGTTTGTTCACGGTAATTTTATATACGTTGCAGATACATTGAACCACGCAATCAGGCGGATAAACAAAACAACGGGTATAATCGAAACAATAGCCGGCGGGCACGGATTGGGGTATTTAAATAACCGTGACGCGAAAAAAGCAAAGATATGTTTACCCACGGATTTATTCGTTGATAATGAATACGTTTACTTTGTTGAGTTTGGAACGCATACTGTAAGACGGTTTCCCGTTAACGGGGGCAAAATTGAACTCATCGCGGGCATACCATGGCAGCCGGGATTTTCCGGTGACGGAGGCTCAGCGCTTAGGGCAAGGCTTAACAAACCTCATGGTATTTATGTAAAACACGGTGTTGTATACGTTGCTGATACATTAAACCATTGCATACGGATGTTTAAAATCGGGGGAAAAATACAAACAATAGCCGGAGTTGGCGGAGAACGCGGTTATAACCCTGACGGAACAAAAGCAGCAGAAACGAAAATGTATGAACCAGTAAGTGTTTATGTTTATAATGACTTTGTTTACGTCGCGGAATACGGGAACAACGTTGTACGAAAATTCAAACCCGGCGGCAGAATTATAACCGTTGCGGGTAACAGGCATTACGGTTTTAAACCGGACGGTAAACCGGCAAAGAAAACCGCGTTTCGTAATCTGCATAGCGTGTATATTTACAAAGGCTATGTTTACGTTGCGGATATGAACAATCACGCTATTCGCAGGTTTTCATTAAAAACGAAAAAAGTAGAAACACTTTGCGGAGGCAACGGCGGTGGATATTCCGGAGATAACGGCAACCCGCTTAGAGCAAAACTAAACACTCCCCCTGGTCTATGCGTTGCCGGTGGCTATGTTTACTTTACTGAATACGTTAATAATACAGTGAGAAGGTTTGCGGTACCTGAAACGAAATAAATCCGTTTTTTTTAACCAAGATGTTATTTCTTCCTTAAAATATATAAATAACCGCCTTTTGAAAAGATTCCTTTTCTAAAACGAACAGTAATAGAATTATAAGCCCCGCTATATTTATTTTCCAGAGTTTCCGTTGTATATATCTCAAATTTTTTATTTGCCCTGTCAAAATAATATCCCACTATATTTAAAATGTGTATTTTCGTATATATAATAATTGCTGTATTTTCATTAAAGTTTGATTTTACGGTTTTAATAAACTCTTCAGTACCTTTATATTTCATAGGTTCAATATCAACAAGGTTACCGTATATACTCCTTATAGTGTCAACATGCATTTTTCTTATCTCGCAGTCATATTCATAACGGGTTAACATGCCGCTTGCGAGCTGTTCAGTATTCCGGTTTACGGTGAGATAATATTCTTTATTTCTTTGCACTAACCTTTTCTTATTTATGAGCGCTTGTTTTAACTCTTCTGCGTTTACCGGAACAATAGTCATTCGCATACAAAAATTAATTATTCGGGCATTGTGGTTTCTATCAGCATCTGTTTTTGGTTCTTTTATAAAACTCGAAATAAACTTAAGCTGTTTTTTGGTAAGTTTTCCACTGCCGGGCCTGCCAAATCTATAAGCAAGGCGTAACGACTTGGCTGCTTTAATAATTTCTACGTTGCTCCATTTGAAAAGCCTTGCCATTGCTATCATAGGCGCAGATGTATTACATGTGAAAATTTTCCCGTTTATCCATCTATACAATGCGTTTAAATAATCCTTTTTTGTATCAGTATTATTTAGAAAGCGTTCTTTTATTTCATTGGGAATGTTCTTCTTTGAAGCGGACAAGACAAAGCTTTGCCTGATATGAATATCCTCTGCCCAGTTTAAATTTATACCCGCAAAGTTTTTCGTTTTTATAAAAAGCTTTTCTTTACTTTTATAAAATGGCACGTTATTTACATTAGCGCTTATTGTAACAGGAACATTGATAGAAGTTTTATAGTTTATCGGCTTTTTTTTATTGCTTTTTTCATAATTACAACGGGAAAACAGCAGGCTGGCCATAAAAATAAAAGTCAAGAAGCAGGATTTCCCCTTATTATAACCTATACATGTTATCATTTCTGTTTTAACACTCAAAGCGGATTTTTATTTCAAATTTAATTTTTTTATAAAAAATTCTCATTTCAACGTGAAAAGTACTTAAAACGTGATATCGTTTATGCTAGGCCATAACAGGAGCAAAGCAATGACTATATCTAAAACGGATAAGCTTACCAAACTGCGGATATATCTAGCTGTTTTCCCTTTGTTATTGTTATTTCAAATTAACAACGGTTTTACAGAAGCAATCAATTATAATAGCCAATTGGAAGGAAAAGATTTAGGCTAAAGTTTTCTTGGTGTTAATTTTAGTTCTTTAACAAACATTACTTATTCCACTCTGGAATTTGGAATTTCTTATCTTCATTTTGCATTACCGCAACATTATAAATTTAACTGCGGGCTTCTTATGGAAATAAACTATAATATTTTGTCTTTTGGAGATACAAACGGAGAAAATACTAATTTTTTAGAATCATATTGAAACTTTAAACCGCAATTTATTATTACTTTATGGGGTATCGGGCCTTCATATCGAATGTTTATCGCAGCAGGGCCAATAATGAAAATCCGGTTAAAAACCTATGATTCTTATTATGAAGATAACGGAATAGGTTATGTTGACAATTTCCGCACTTTTATTTTTGGAGCCACATTTAAATTTGGATACATGGCAGTATCGGAGAAAGGGTTTACTTTCATGTTTTTCTTTATGTTTGATTTATGGCAGCAGCCATTTGATTCAAGAGGCAGTTTAGGCGGCATGGGGTTTTATGTTAGCTTTATGCTTAAATTATTTTAGGAAGGTATATTCTTAATGACAAGGCGCGGGCTCTGTTCCAGACGCCTTTTAAAAGCTCGAAAACCGCATTTGTATCGAGTAGATATTTATTCCCATTCTTCACACATTTCTCTTTGGATTTCTAATCCGTGTTTTTTAAAGCTTAATTTTCCAGCAAGGTCTGAAAAATCATAATTATTCTGTTTTTGTTTTTCCGGAGATATAGTTATCTCCAATTCAACTATACTCCCCGGCAATCCGGTTTCAAGGTCTAAATGTAAAACTCCATTTTCATCTATCTCACCTTTTGTTTTTAAAGATTCCATTATTTACACCGTATTCAACAACAATTAATTTGACGCACCCTAATAAAAATATTTTAACTCAACATTTTTACCTTTTAATGAAACCTTCATCATAACCCCGTAAATACCGAGTATTTGAAATTTTACGTTTCATGTTTTTTCTGCAATCTTGTATTATCAAGTTTAGACATATAAGCGCAGTGTATTTGGATACTGTTTTCATGGAAAATAAATATGTATTTATTTTAGGCCGTTTATTTAGCGGTAAGGATAAGTATCTTTTAAGAGCCTGAACGGGATTTTTACCCGTTCGAAGTTTCCGTTAATTATTATATTTTTACCTTTAGAATTTTGTGGGGGAATGTTTTGAACCTGGATATTAGAAAAAATTAGAATTATTAAAAATATAGTAAAACCCGTTTTATTTATCATCATGCTTCTACTCTGTAACATTAACACTTTCAGTACAAAACAGGATAATAGAATCTTTATTCCCGATTTTTTTATAGAAATATTGAGATACAAAAAATGATTGACAAACTAGTTGAACAAGGTATTGTTAATTCAAATAATTCAATATTATATATCCGGTGGTAATAATAATGAAAAAAACAATCTTAATAATGTTTTTTATCCTATTAAACATTCAACTTTTTTCAAAAGTTAGAAAAATAGATTTAAGATTAGTTAAAGCGTGTAAAAACGGAAATATTATAGCGGCAAAAAAACTATTAAATATGGGCGCGGATGTAAACGCTGTTAATAAAAACGGATTTACTGCATTACACCGTGCGTGTTACAATAAACATTATATAGTAATCAGGCTTTTATTGAGTTATGGCGCTGAAATAAATAAAAAAGGGAAAGTCGGTTATACAGCATTAATGAGCGCAGTATTGGCTAAGAATAACATTAGAATTGTTAAATTACTTGTAACAAAAGGCGCGGATGTAAATATTAAAAGTG
>CALGPD010000042.1 GCA_937960625.1 uncultured Spirochaetia bacterium
TGATTAATGCTGAAAATTTAATTAAGGATGTTGAAGTCAAGGGGTTTTTTAGTGCGGAATAAAAACTGCATGTAAAGGAGCACTAGCATGAGTAATACGGAAAACGATTTGCTTGAATTAAATCACGAGCAATTTGAGTACATGAGAAAACTTATATATAAAAATTTTGGGATACATATTCAGGACAATAAAAAAGTTATGTTAAAATCAAAATTAAGCTCTCTTATTAAAAGTAACAAAGAGTATAACGTGGACAATATATTTCATAAAAAAAGTTTTGAACACCCTGCTTCAATAAGATTGCTTGCGGACAAAATTTCAACTAATCATACTTTCTTTTTCAGGGAAACAGATCATTTTCATATTCTTCAGGAATTTCTTGAAAACAAGTCATTTTTAAAATCAAAATCTGAAAAAAAACTAAGAGTATGGAGCGCGGGTTGTTCTTCAGGACAGGAACCTTATACCATTGCCATGATAATTGACAACATATTAAATCCTCATTTCTCAGGAATTGACAGTAAAATTCTAGCGACGGATATTTCCCTGACTGCCTTAAGTGAAGCTTGTAGATGTGTATATACAGAGCAGCAAATTGAAAAGGTTCCTAAGAACTTTGTAAAAAAATATTTTGAAAAAATAGATGAATATTTATATAAAATAAAACCTAAAATAACAAAAGATATTTCAATAAAATATTTCAACTTAATGCAAAAGTTTTACCCTTTTAAAGGTAAATTCGATTTCATATTCTGTAGAAATGTTATGATTTATTTTAATTCAGAATCCACTGAGCTTTTAATTAATAAGTTTTATGACGTTCTTGAAAATAACGGAGTTCTATTTATCGGACAAACAGAAAGTATGTCTAAAAAACTAAGAGAAAAATTTAAATTTTTAGCACCCGGGGTATTCCAAAAGAAGGGAAAATAAACAATGGGTAGAGAAATAAAAGTATTAGTTGTTGATGACTCTGCTGTTATGCGGCAAATACTGGAATTGGGTTTAAATGAAGACAAAGATATAAAGGTTATAGGCAAAGCTCATGATGTATATAGAGCTAGAGACTTAATAGTTTATAATAAACCCGATGTAATTACTTTAGACGTTGAAATGCCTAAAATGAATGGAGTAGATTTTCTTAAACGCCTAATGCCTCAATTCCCCATACCTGTAATAATGGTAAGCTCTCTTACTTCCGGCAACTCCCAAATCACTCTTGACGCACTTGATGCAGGCGCTCTTGATTATGTATTAAAACCCGGAATGGGCGGAGAAACCGCTTATGGAAAAATGATTGAAGAACTTGTAAAAAAAATTAGAGCCGTTGCTTTTAAAGACGTGTCAGGATACAAAAAAAATACTTTTAATATCAAAGAAATGAATACCCTAACTGTACCGAACAGAAAAATGCAGAAAGTTATTCTAATCGGGGCATCAACCGGGGGTACAGTCGCGGCGAAAAAAATATTATATAAACTACCCTCAAACTCACCGGGAATAGTAATGGTTCAGCATATGCCTGCCGGTTTTACAGATAAATACGCACAGAGCATCGACCAGTTAACACATTTTCACGCAAAAGAAGCCGAAGATGAAGACCGGATTGAAACCGGTAAAATATTAATAGCACCCGGAGATTATCATATTAATATCTATAAAAGCAATGGTACTTATTATATTAAAAAATTTAAAGCCGAGAAAGTTTCCGGGCATAGGCCGTCTGTAGATGTAATGTTTAATTCTGCCGCAGAAACTATTGGCAAAAATGCAATTGGGGTGTTACTAACGGGTATGGGCAAAGACGGAGCACAAGGATTACTTAACATGAAAAAACGGGGAGCTCATACTATTGCTCAGGATGAAAAATCCTCAATAGTTTACGGTATGCCCGGAGAAGCGTATAGATTAGGCGCGATTTCCAAACCTACTCCGCTTGACAGGATACCGTTTGAAATAGTCAGCTGCCTGAATAGAGATGAAATTAGAGCGCAAGAAATCGAAAAATCCGCAAAATTTTAAGGGAGTAAGAGTGAAAAAAAAGATAATAATTTTAAACTTAACCATAATGATAATTATTTTTGTTTGTATCTTTATATTTATCAAAAATGTTTACATAAAATTTTCTTTTCTTGCTTTTACATTCTCTAATATTTCCATCACCTGCATCCTATTTTACCTAGAAGTTAAAAGCCAGCAAAACAGCCCCGCGTTACCATTAATTGCCACAGCTGAAAATATACCGCAAACATTAAGTATCCTGACTAAATTCCGGGGAGATTTAACTAAATTAATAAATACTGTTTTAAATTCCATATTTGCAACGGAAAATACTGTGAGCGATATAAAAAGTATACTTTCAACGAAAAGCGTATTTAACGAAAATTATAAAAAGTTTTTAAACAAAATTAACCTCGAAGAAGCAGTACATGAATCTGTAAATATTAATGAAGTTTTAAATTTAAACGGATTTATAAATAATGATGATGTTTCAAGAATAAATACAGACCTTGATATAATGAAAAATTCGAATGAATATCTTGCAGCTAAATTACAGCTGCACGACATCATTGAGCAGCAACTTTCAGCATTATCAAGAAATCTTGAAAAATTATATAAAAAAATAATTGATAATGAACCGTATATAAGGGAAAATGTATCCAGCAAAATGAAAAAGAAATTAAAATTACAGGTACAGGAAGAATTCAAAAAGATAAGGTATTTATCCGGACTAAGCAATGCTAATTCACAAGGAGGCAATAATGAACGTAATGAGTATTGATGATTCTGCAACAATTAGGAAAATAATAAAAATTTCTCTTGGAGACTTAAATGCTACAATAATCGAAGCAGAAAATGGGAAACAGGCTTTAGAAAAATTACGTGAAAATCCAAAAATTGATCTTTTTATCGTGGATATTAATATGCCGGAAATGAACGGAATAGAGTTTATTAATACTCTTAAACACGAAATTAAATATGCAAGATATTTACATACTCCGGTAATAGTATTAACAACGGAAAAAGAACAAGAGCTAAAAAAACAAGCTTTTGATATGGGTGCCGATGCATGGACTGTCAAACCATTTGACCCTAAAGAGTTTAAAAAACTTATAACTGATTTAATCGGTGAAAAATCCATGAACTAATAAAATAACACAGGACAATTGAAACCAAAATAAATCCCCCTCTCTCTTCAGGTAGAAAATTGTCCTGTGTTTTTATTTCACTATAAAAGTTTGAATAGTATTCAATATTTTTACCTTAAGAAGTAAAAAAAATATTGAAAGTTCGTAGTGATTGCGTTAATATCTTTTTTATAATAAAAAGAGGAGCATAAATGATAAAAAAATATGCAGTAATTTTTATAATAATACCGTTTTTACTATCCTGTGGAAAGTCCAACTCAAAACCAAATTCAAATGAAACTGTAATCTCAAAATCCGGCGATATTAGCCTATTCTCCAAGCCGGAATATTATATTTCAAAAGACGGGTATGAAGGCAATAAAGCAATAATTATCATTGGTAAATCAGACCAGAGAGATTTATACTCCGCGAAAGCAGCGGCAAAGTTAAACGCGGCAGGCATATTAGCATTAGCAATTTCAGGTATTTATAGAAAACAGATTAAAAGAATTTCTAAAAACAATCCTGTAACCGGGATTAAGTCTTACGCGAGTATTTCAATTGAAACTTTTAACGCAAAGAACGTAAATGTTAGTAAGTTAATTAATATTAAAAATGCATATAAAATCATAGAAAAAACAGTTAAATCAAAATCTGTAAAAAGATGTTATTGGGTAGGTGTTTATGCTTATCCTTATTCAAAATATATTGAAATGAGATTGAAATTTGTTAATCGTTTTTTCACAAAACCACAGTTTAAAAGAAAATATAATTTGAAAGCATATATTTTAAAACACTTAGTAAAGTTAGACTAAAAATATATTTGTCCGTACAACATTTCTTTAAATGTTTTTGTTTTTTTAATTAAAGGATATCAGATGAAAAGAATTACTTTAATAATGCTTTTCGCTACAATGGGTATGCTATGTTTCAGCAGAAATCCAAAAATAGTAAATATTCCGGCTCATGAGGCAAGATACAACAACCAAATTGACCCTATTGATATAAATACTATTTCCAAACAATTTGTGAAATATTTATCTAGTTTGAAATGGTTTAATAAAAGCAAAAAATATTTTTGGCTTATATCTCCGAAACTATTAAATAAAACCGATGAACATTTGCAAACATCAATTATTGCTAATAAAATTTCTTCCAAGCTTTTAAATAAAGGAATTATGTTAAAAGATGGGAATATTATTCTAAACAGTATATTACAGGACCCATACTTAAAAAAAATGAATACATGGCAGCAACTTGAAACCAAATTTAAAATCAGTTATATAATTACCGGACAAGTGACAAACATTAGAAAACATGATAACGAAAGAATCAAAGTTTCATACACATTCACTTTTAAAGTAATTAAGGTTAAAAATAAACACGTTGTTTGTATTAAACAAATTATTATTACTAAGGAATATTCAAAATCAAGATAATTTATTAAATTTAATAATGTAATATTTTTTTATATAAACTTTATTATAGTGAGGTATAGTAGCTTGAAATATTTAAAGTATATTATTTTTATTTCAATCTTAATGTTTATACAAAGTGTATATTCCAACAAAATACAGTACCGCCTTGACAGCCCTTATAAACCAAAAAAAAATGTATACAAAGGCCAGCTCCATTGTCATACTTTACGTTCTGACGGTAAACATTCCCCCGAACAGGTAATGGGTTTCTATTATAAAGCAGGATACAATTTCCTCGTTTTTACTGAACACAATCAACTAGGAAGACGCGTTATTCCCGCAATAATACATAAATCGCCGTATAAAAATTTTATAATGATACCCGGATATGAAATATTTTCAGAAGGGCACAGAAGGCCGTATTTCTATATGCATCATATTCTTGGCATTGGTATAACCAAAATCCCCCCTATGAAAGGCGCTCAATATGTAATTGATTATATAAATAAACACGGCGGTATACCAATCCTATGCCATCCGGAATGGCGCGGAGGGTTTCATTATACACTCAGTACTCTTGAAAAACTAAGAGGTTATATGCATATTGAACGCACGGTAAAATGGGATTATCTATTATCAAAAGGCAAAAAAGTTTTTATGATACGTTCCGATGATTTCCATGCCTTAAAATACCGGCATTTTAATAAAGGTTTTGTTATGGTGTATTCAGACAAACTTGATCAAAAAAATATCCTTAAAAACATAAAATCCGGTAATTTCTATTCATCAAACGGCGCAATAATAAAATCAATCAAAGTAGAGCATGATAGAATTACGATAGAAGCACCGAGAAAAAGTTATATTGCGTTTCATTGTTTTGCTGGATGCCGAGTATATGCTAAATGGAGAGTAAAAAACTTAACTTATAAAATTGAAGGCAACGAATCTTATATCAGGGCACGTGTAAGATACAAAGTGAACGGCAGATACCGTTACGCGGAAACAAACCCGATTTTCATCCGGCGTTAAAAACTTGTATAATTTCTTTCTTATGATTTAATATATTTGATTTTTAAAATCCATTTTATTGAAAAGAAGATAAAGCGTCATCCATATTTTCAAAAACATTGAAAAATCCTAATAATTTTGACATTTTAAAAAGGGTTTTAATAGTATCTGAAAGGCCGAATAAAACAATGTCACCTTGATTTTTGGAAACTTTCTTTTTCGCTGTTAAAAGTGTGCCTAAACCGCTGGAGTCTATATACTCAATTCCGGAAAAATCAATAATTAATTCATTACATCCGTTATCGATTTTTTCATTTACAAATTTTTTAAACTCCACATTACTGTTAAGGTCGATATCACCTTTTACACATACAACGAGAACGCCGTTTTTTTCTTCAGATATTAATTCCATTAATATCTCCTTGTAACCGTTATTCTAATTTAATATTTATTTCAATCTTTGAAATTATTGTATCAATATTACTAAAATTATTACAAATGCTTTCTATAGTTTACTATTTTTTTATTTTTTCGTGTAAAATTATATATTCTTCAATAAATTCATTGACGGAAAAATTGTCCGAACCAAAGAGACCTTATACGCCCGGATGCCGGCCATGCATAACCTGTCCTAGTTTCAGCGAACCACATCTGTTTACCTGTAATGTGGAATCTTGGAGCGCTGCACCATAAACTGCTGCCTTTTAATTCAAGATTACCTCTAATAACAACGTTATTTCCATTAAAAATTATAGCACGGTTGATTCTTTTCATGTTCTGTACTAAAGTTTTATTTACATTACTTAATTTCCTGAACTTTTTCTCAAGTTTTGCTATTCGCTGCCATAGGTAATTATTATTTTGGCTTTCACTGTAAAGGTTTGCAACAACGTAAAAAAGTACTAAGGTAATAATGATAATCAATGTGTTTAAAGTGGATCTATTCTTCATAATTTTTCTTCTCCCGGATTTTTCTACGTGAATCCATTGTGACAATTTTAATTACAGACTAAACATAAATATTTTTATAATAAATAAAATAGACATGACGCACCCAAAATCTTAATTTTTTATAATTTTATAAAAAAATCTGTTTGAAAATATTTATTCTATCAATTCGTTTTTAATATCGGCAACGATGATTATTCAAACGAGCATATATACCCTCTCTACAAAAATAAAATTTAGTAATTAACGTTTATATTCTATTTTAAAATGAAATTATATTATAAATAAGCAGTTTTTTCAATTATATTATCACCTAAAAGTGATAATTCGTTTAAAATTATAAGGTCATCACCGCTGTGCAAATCAGAAGTTTGGTCGTCTTCATTCAAAGAAAAAAGCAGTTCTTTTAACGTTTTCATCATATTAGGAACGAAGTATTCAATAATGCTTTTAAAAAGGCGTTTATCTCCAAGTTTATTAACAGTAGTATAAGGTTCGGCTTTTCCGGTTTTCCTTGCAAGAATTTTGTCAAAATAATGTAAAATGCTTTTTTCAGCATCCTCCAGTTTTCCAACTTCATCGAAAAAATCAGTTGAAATTAAAGCATCTTTTTCTATTATACGCTTCAAATAATAACTTCCTGACATAAATTCACGCACAAATTTTTCAAGCTCTGTTATTTCTCCAAACTTTGCTTCTTTTATAATCTCATTGATGATATCAACTAATTCATTTTTAATTGGTTTTTCAACCAAAACAGCTCCAATTAAACGGGAATACTTTTCAACTTCCGGATAACTTTTATATGCTGTGCAGATTATTAAAGGCATGTCAGGGGCAGCTTTTACTATTTGATATGCGATATTAAAACCTCCGATTTTTAACCCTTCACCGAGATTAATGTCAAGTATTGCAAGAGAGATTTCATTGAATTCACTTGAATGAATAAACTTAATGGAATCCTCAATATTTGAACAAATTTTCAAATCAAACGAAGGGAAAACGTTCTCATACGTTTGAATGTTAATTTCTTCATCTTCTAAAATAAAAAGTTTTTCTTTTTGTGCCATAATCTACCTTAATAGTTAATAATATTCTTAAACAAAATACTTATATTAATTTTACCATATTATTTATTTATTTATGGGCAACGTAAAATAAAAATCGCAGCCTTGTTTTTTATTTTGTTTAACACCAATATTACCATTATGTGCCTGAATAAATTTCCGGCATATTTTTAATCCCAAACCGCTGCCTTTCTCCTCTAATGTTCCCGGAGTATGCACTTTAACCATGGGATTAAAAATATCGTTTATATTTTCTTTATCAATGCCAATCCCGTTATCAATAACGTGAATTTCAACATAATTAGCTTTTATAAATGAATTAATATAAATGTTATTATTCGGCATTGAAAATTTAATCGCGTTTGAAATTAAATTATTAATAACCTGTATTATTTTCGCGCTGTCAACAAAGATTTCAATGTCAGCTCCAAAGTTTTTTATTAAACAAAGCTCTTTTTTTTCCGCCAAAATTGAAAGCGAGGCAACGGATTGTTTTACTAAATTATCAAAGTAAACTTTTTCTTTATGTAATTCTATGTCAATATTTTCATTGTTAATATTTTCAAGCAGCCTGTCTATATTTTCTAACTGGGTTTGCGCACTCTGAAAAATTAATGCGAAATTCTTACGGCAATATTCATCTATATTTTCTTTACGAAGAATTGAATCTGTGAGGCCTATTATTCCGCTGATTGGAGAACGCAAATCATGGCTTGCCATACCTAAGATTTCACTTTTTATCTGATTAAGATTATACAGTTCTTCGTTAAGGTTATTTAATTCGTTGTTAGAACTAACTAATTTCATATTAATATTTTCCAGCTCCGCAATAAGTTTATAATTTTTTCTCTGAGCTGTTTTCAATTCAGTAATATCCTTTGTAATAGCAAGCAAATAAATTTCATTGCCGATTCTAATTAGCGAGGTTGAAACCAAAGCGTCAATCTTTTTACCTTCTTTATGTTTTAAACCTACCTCGAAAAGTAATGAATCAGATTCAAAGTTAGTATTACTATGTTTTTTATAAAATTCTTTTACAGTCCTTATATAATATTTGCTATTATAAACTTTATTTATACGCTTCCCCAGTAATTCATTTAAATTATAACCTACTAATTTCTCAGCAGAAGGATTAGCGTAATTAAATTTCATATTAGATATTAAAACAATCGCATCAAACGAATTTTCTACAATGGTTTTAAATTTATTTTCCGAAAGTTTAACTTTATTTTCAGCATCCATTAGGTCGGTAATATCGGTCATCTGGGCAACTATTACAGGATAATTATAATATAATACGACAGTAATTGACATATTTATATCAATTATTTGGCCGTCTTTTTTTAGGAATTTAACCCTTTTTACCATTTGCTGATTTTCATCAAATTTTCCTTCTTTTGCTAATTCAATTAATTTTCTTATTTCATCTGAATACTCTAAAAATCCGTCAATAAGCTTATCTACAGGTTTATTAAAATAGTCTTCACGGCTATAACCGGAATTTCTAAATGTAGCATCATTTGCAATAATTATTCTATCATCAATAGGAGAATAAACTATTAATGTTTCTTTAGTATGCTTAAGCAGTATTTCTAATTGCATTTCAGCGTCTTTAATTTTATTTTCTAATATACTTTGATAAGTTATATCAGTTAGGGTATAGAATTTCCCCAATTTTTTATGCCTTTGTGTAATAGGTACAACCTCAACCAAAACCTTCTTCTTTTTGCCATCTAATTCAAAAGTTATGGTTTGAGCAATTTTAGACTCATCAATTTTTATTATATCAGTTATTTTACGGTGTAATAAATCATCGTTTCCTAATAATTTAGGAACACAATAATTATGGTTGATTATGTTACATTCATTATCTGTCATAATGGTTGCCATATCGATATTTTCAAAAATATGCCTGCTCAACTCTGTTTGCTTAAAAGTAAATATGCGCGCAAAATTTCCGATACTATAAAAAATCAATATTTCACCGGTTCTAGAAATAGTAGACATCATAATATATATTTCAGGCTTTATAACTGTGGGCTTGCTAATATTAACCGATAATACAAAAATATATTCAAATACAAGAACGAAAAAATATAAAACAAGCGCGATTTTATAGCGCCGTTTTTTTGCTGCACTTTTAAGCTTTCCAATTAATAAGATAATTGATACTGCTGAGCATAAACTTAAAAAAGATAACGAAAAATACTTTTTAAAACGAAATATCCGGTGAACACTTGGAAAAAGCGTTTCATTCGACCCAAATATAAACAGAAAAAGCACATATAAAAATCCTATTATTGCCAACGAATAATAGCTGTAGTCTCTTTGCCTGTCAACCAAAGCATAAACAAAGTTTAATATTAAAAAAAAGTAAGTAATTCTAAAAAGATTGGATAAAGTCAGTTTCCTGATATCACCGTAAAACAAACTTTCAAAACTTAAAAAAACGGCAAAAACAAGAAATGCAATTCCTGTAATAAATACAAGGAAAATAAATGCCCTGTCTATACGGTTGTTAATTTTTCTACTTAATACTTTAACAAAAACACCGGTATTAATAC
>CALGPD010000043.1 GCA_937960625.1 uncultured Spirochaetia bacterium
TTTTATCCGTTATTGTAGTACAAGCAACGTATTACTCGTTACTAGAAACAGCAACATGGAGGTTTATGATACAAACTTAAATTATATCACCTCATGGAGTTATGTTAACGGTACCAGTTTTGGTATGGTTATAACAGGAAATACGGTTTTTGTCGGGCGTTATGGAGGAGGAGCAGGTATTGCTAAATACGATGTTAACGGTGTGATTGACGGCAGTTGGGGAACAGCAGGGGTTGCATTGTCTGGAATAAGTATTACAGGTGTAACCATAGGCGGAATTTATATATATGCTACGGAATATGTAGGCGGCCGGATTTATAAGCTTCTTTTAAGCGACGGTACATTAGTTGATACTTACAATATTGGATTAGACGGTCCAATGAGCATAGCGTATCATGACGGGTATTTATACGTATCTGAATGCAATAATGGCGGGGCTAACGGGAAAGTCAGCAAATATACTACAACAGGGACTTTTGTTACTTCAAAGGGCTCTTACCCTGACGTAAATGATACAATGATAGCTTATAATCATGCATGGATAGTTTGCGGAAACGCGGGCGGTGGCGGCTTTCCTATGGTTAATACAATTCAAGTTATTCCTGAATTTTAATTTATTTTAAGTTTGGTAACTATTAAAAACGCTTTGGTGTGTCTTTACTTGCTCTGTTTATAAAGTTTTTTTCTTCTTCAAGCATATAAAAATATTCAGGTAAAAATTCTTCAATAATATCCATACACTTACGTCTTGCTTCTGGTTTATTCAACGAGTTTGCAATTTCCATACATGAAATAACCTGGTCAGACGCATCGTTTAATAATTCAAGCATTTTAACTTTAACTGCATTATCTTTCGGATTTTCTAATATTTTATATCTTATTTCCGTTAAACCGTCCTCGTATTTGTCCCTGATCTCATTTATTTTTGTCATAAAGTTGTTTACTGACATTATTTTTCTCCTTTATCAATTTTAATATGATAATCTCTAAGGAATTTTTGTAATCTTTTATTAAATTTTTCCCGTTGTTCTTGATAGTTTGCTAATTCACTTCGACCCTGATTTAATAATTCCTGATTGCTTTTTTCAAGCCCGTATCTGATTTTTGTAAGGCCTTTAACTAAATAATCCAGTTTTTCGATATAAGCTTTATTTAACGCGTTAACGGGTTTAAACTTTGTTTTGTATTCTCCCGCAGCTTGTCTGAGTTTTGCGAGTTTCGATATTAATTCTTTTTTAAGAAGGTCAATTATTAATTGTGCTCGAAAATCTTTTTTGATTATAATTTTATTGTACTTATCAACGAGTTTATCTTCCTGCGTAATCCAGTTTTTCAATTTATTATTTAGAAAACTTATAGCCTGATCTCTTCCCTTTTTTGCACAATTGATAAGGATTAAAGTTATTGAGATGAAAAGTATGTATTTCAAAAATAATCTCGTTTTCAATATATCTCCGCATATAAACTTTTTTAATATATCGGAAAATATTAAAAACGCGTTATCAAAATAAAAATTCTTGATAGCAAATCGTATTTATAATAAAATCTGAAAGTATGAAATACCGTTATATTATATTAATTTTATCTTTACTTTTATTTTTATTCTGCACTCGTGAAAAAAAGATTGTTCCTAAAAAATTAAATATCAAAAATAAATTCAGCGCTAAAAGCATTGATTTCAGTTTTGCGGTTTACGGTGAGGGTAGTAATAGCAAAACAAATCATATAAAAATTATTAAATTAATATCCAAATTGGATGTAGATTTAATAATAAACACAGGAAATATTATACCTGCAAATCCGGTTGAAAAGAATTGGGATAATCTTTTTAGAATGTTTTCTCCTATTTCCGGAAAGCTCGCGCGTTTCTATATAACTCCGGGAAAGAATGAGCGGAAAAATATCGATGAAATAAAAAACCGGTTTGCAAATATATCAGAATTAATGAAGGACAGGACTTATTATTCCTTTACTTATAAAAACGCGTTGTTTTTAATTATCAACTCATATATGAGGAAAGCTCTATATAAACAACATGAATTTATGCTTAGAGCTTTAAAAAACTTTATAAAGACAATAAACGGCCCGGTTTTCGTTTTTTCCCACACTCCTGTTTATTCAACAGGGCCTTCGGGTGTCAGTAAGTTTTTAACAAGGCAATGGTTGATTCTGCTTGAACACTTCAGAACGAATATTATTTTTTCAGCTAAAGACAGATTGTACGCGCGGTGTAAAACATCAGATGCCACGAGTACTATTTGTCTGATTTCAGGCGGAGCAAGTGATTGGAACGATAAATGCGGTAAGTCCGGAAAAGAATTTGAACAATATATTTGTATTCCCAAACCTCATTTTATATACGTTGGTGTTAAAAGAAACCGGATTGGAGTGCGCGTTATTGATATTAACAACAGAGTAATCGACAGTTTTGAAACCATAGTGAAATCAAGACGGCATACCCGTAAAGGTATTCCAAGGTTATACCGGCCGTTTTAAAAAATAAAGGGCTAATCCAAAACGGAAAAGCCCTTAATATATTTAATTTTATAATTTGCTTATTTAGCAGATACGGTATTAATACATACCGCCCATGCCGCCCATTCCACCTGGCATGCCAGCCGGCATTGCAGGGCCTGCATTTTCTTCTTTTTTATCACATACTGAACATTCAGTTGTAATTAACAACGCCGCAATTGAAGCTGCGTTTTGAACTGCAGAGCGGGAAACTTTTGCAGGGTCAATTACTCCGCTTTTGATTAAGTCTTCCCATTCGCCTTTTTGAGCATTGAAACCAATGTTTCCTTTTTCTTCTAATGCTCTTGCCGCAATAATAGAACCGTCAAGGCCGGCATTATCAGCTATTGTTCTAATAGGTTCTTCTAAAGCGCGTCTAACAATTTTTTTGCCTATTGCCTGATCGCCTTCAAGTTTAAGGGTTTCTAGAGCAATTGAAGCGCGGATTAATGTAATACCGCCGCCGGGAACAATACCTTCTTCAACTGCTGCTTTAGTAGCGTTTAATGCGTCTTCAACGCGGGCTTTCTTTTCTTTAAGTTCAACTTCTGTAGCCGCTCCAACGTTAATAACAGCAACACCACCGGATAATTTTGCTAAACGTTCTTGTAATTTTTCTTTATCATATTCACTTGTTGAATCTTCAATTGATTTTCTAATAGTTGTTATTCTTGCATCAATATCAGCTTTTTTTCCTTTTCCTTCAACAATAGTAGTGTTTTCTTTGTCGATTTTTACGTTTTTAGCTGTACCTAAATCATTAATATTAACCTGATCAAGTTTCATTCCTAAATCTTCAGATACAACACTGCCTCCGGTTAAGATAGCGATATCTTCAAGCATTGATTTTCTTCTATCACCAAAACCCGGAGCTTTTACAGCACATGTATTTAATGTACCTCTGATTTTATTAACAACGAGTGTTGCTAAAGCTTCACCCTCAACGTCTTCAGCGATGATTAATAAAGGTTTGCCTGACTGCGCTACTTTTTCAAGTAATGGAAGCATGTCTTTTAATGTAGATATTTTTTTGTCATATAACAAAATAAACGGATCTTCTAATGATGCAACCATGTTTTCAGCATCAGTAACGAAATATGGAGATAAGAAACCTCTGTCAAACTGCATACCTTCAACTGTTTCAAGGTGTGTTTCCGTTGTTTTTGCTTCTTCAACTGTGATTACACCGTCATTGCCTACTTTATCCATAGCTTCAGCAATGAGTTCACCGATTTCAGAATCATTGTTAGCTGAAATTGTTCCAACTTGAGCAATTTCTTTTTTGTCTTTAATTGCAGTAGACATTTTTTTGATTTCTTCAACAACCACAGCAACGGCCTTTTCAATACCTCTTTTGATATCCATTGGATTACCGCCGGCAGTAACGATTTTTAATCCTTCTTTAATCATTGCTTGTGCAAGAACGGTAGCTGTTGTTGTTCCGTCTCCGGCAGCGTCATTGGTTTTAGTAGCAACTTCTTTTACCATTTGAGCGCCTAAATTTTCGAAAGCATCTTCAACTTCGATTTCCTTTGCAATTGTAACACCGTCATTTGTTACTGTAGGAGCGCCGAATTTCTTTTCAAGTACAACGTTTCTCCCTTTTGGTCCTAATGTGACTTTGACGGCATTTGCCAGTTTATTCACGCCTTCCATTAAAGCACGTCTGGCATCTTCGTCAAATTTTATAATTTTTGCCATTTTAATGCACCTCTTTATATTGTTTTTTATATATATATATTCTGAAAACAAAAATTAATAAAGAACACTTACAATGGCAAATTTAATAAATAATTATTTAAAAAAAATATATTCCCCTTGACATGTATAAATAATTGTTATAATTGCATATAAATCAAAATCATGCACAGGAATAACATTGAATTGCTTTATCAATTTTTTAAAAAAAGGAAGATAATTACTTCTTGACTCTTTTTTGTTAAACAGTATTTTTCTAATATGGAAGACGTATTAATTAGAGGATTAACAGATAATGGTCATTTCAGGGTTTCGTTTGTTTCATACCCTAACTTAGCTGAAAAGGTTAGAAAAATTCACAATACAACACCTTTAAGCACAATTGCATTAACGCATTTTACCGGAGTTTCGCTTTTATTATCTACCGGGCTTAAGCATACCGAACAATATTCTCTACATTTAAAATGCAGCGGTGTATTAAAAGGTTTTTCTTCGGATGTAAACAGTCAGGGAGTTATTAGGGTTTTTCCTCATAACCCCACTGCCCTTATTAATGCCGCCGAAGCTGAGTTTAGTGTAAAAAAAGGAATTGAAACCGGTTCAATTAATGTAATAAAATGGTTACAGAACGTAAAACAGCCTTATCAAAGTATCAGTAATATTGAGTATTCTTCAATTGCTCAGGATTTTACTTTATACTTAACGCGTTCCGAGCAGATACCGTCTGCAATTGTTTTAGGGGAATATATAGATAAGGATTCAAGTGTTGCTTATGCGGGGGGATTATTAATTCAAGCCATGCCTGATGCAGAAGATAATGAAATAGGTTTTATAGAAACTACAATTGACATGAACCCTTCATTAATAGAAATGCTGCTTGAAAGTTATACCTTTGAAATGATTATGGATAAAGTTGTGGGCATCATGGGATTTAATGAACTGTCGCGTACAAAACCTATATTTCAATGTAATTGCAGTAAGGGCAGAGTGGAAAGCGCGCTAATATCAACAGGTCTAAATGAGCTTGAAGATATTTACAACAAGAATGAAATGGTTGAAATCGTTTGTGAATACTGTAAAAATGAATATAATTTTCACCCTGACGAAATCAAATTATTAATGGATGAAATAAAATCTGTTTAAGTTTTCCAGTTAGGGTCACGTTTTTCAAAGAAAGCATTTATACCTTCAGTTGCGTATTCCTGCTGTATCCATTTTGTAAACTCTGATAATTCGGTTTTTAATCCCTCAATTGTTGGCATCTTGTAGTAGAGGTTAATCATTTCCTTAGCTTTGTAAATTGCTTGCGGGCAGTTCTCTGACATTAATTTAAGCGTATTCAATGCTTCATATATTAACGTGTTTCCGTTGTCGAAAATTCTATCGATAAGCCCGATTTCCCAAGCATCTTCAGCAGCAATTTTTTTGCCTGTAAATATTATTTCTTTGGCTAAACCCGGCCCAATTCTTTTTATTAACAACTGTGTGCCGCCCCAACCGGGATACATCCCTAAACTAACTTCAGGTAAGCCTACCATAATATCCATTGTTGAGTAAATAAGGTCGCAGCTTAATGCAAGTTCAAGCCCTCCTCCAAAAGCGAAACCGTTTAATGCGGCTATAACGGGTTTTTTATAGTTGAAAATTTTGTTAATTACTTTTTTTCCATATTGAACATAATCAATAAAGTTATCGATATCAGCGGCTTCTTTTAAATCTGCGCCCGCACAAAATGAATCATTTACTCCGGTAATTATAATTCCGGTAATTTTCTCGTTGTTTTCACACTGTTCCAGCAGATTAAGCAAGCCCTCGAATAGTTCTCTGCTTGCCTTATTTTTCCGTTTTTCATCGTTTAATATAATTATTCCGGATTTTTCAAATTGTTCTAAAGTGGTTAAACTCATATTATTGCTCCTGCATATACCTATTATCGAGCGTTTTAGGGTAAAATAATTAATATGATTGTTATTTTTTTTGATTAATAATTTTTTTTATAATGATTTTTATAAATTATTTCGTATGGTCAGTTGTCTTATAAAATTAAAAAATACATTATGTTTATTTCGTATTTTATTATTTTTATAGTATGAAACATGAATAATTATTAGTGTTAAAATCCACAGATAAAAATTTCAGGAGGCACTTATGAAAAATGTAACCTTAATTATCATTTCACTGTCTTTAATATTTTCAGGTTCATTATTCGCTAAAAGAAAAGCGATAATTGGTATTGCAAAATTCCGCGTTGTTGGTGTAAGTAAAGATTTTGCGGAACTAATTAATGAGAATTTGACTACTTATGTAGTTAAAACGGGTAAGTTTAACGTTGTTGAAAGATCGTTATTGGAAAAAGTCTTGAAAGAAGCTAAGCTTTCGTCATCCGATTTAGTAAGTAAAAGGAATGCAATAAAAATTGGCCGTATTCTTTCCGCGCGGGCATTAATTATTGGCTCAATAATTAAACTTGGTAATATGATTACATTATCTGCCAGGTTTGTGGAAGTAAATTCGGGAACAATTCTGCGGGGGGAAAAAGTTGAGTTTAGCAATGTAAGTAAAATTTCGCTTGCATGTAAAATTGTTATTCATAAATTATTAAAATTGCCAGTACCTGAGTCAGCTGAAAAAGAATTAAAAAAAAGCGGCACAGCTGCATATAACAATAAAGGCCGTAAAGATAATGATTCTGAGAATGAGACTGATGAAAGAATAAACCGGAGAAGTCATAATAATGACGGGAAAATAAAAAGCAGTATAGTTAGAGTCTATGCGCGGTTGTATGGAGTATGGGTGATTGATAACAGTTTCAGGCGTTTCGTTGTTGTTTTTAAACCGAAAAATGATTTTGTAGTTAGGATACTTTTCAAAAGACGGAGATTTAGAAGGCATAGAACTGCTTTTGGCAGTTTTTTTGTGCGTGGTCGTAATATAATATTCCGTGGGCCAAGAGGGCTTTTACCCGGCATTAGAATTGTAACATTAGAACGGAATTCCATGACAATTATCAACCAACACGGTATCAGGGCAACAATGCATAGAGTAAGAAGATAATCTGATTAAATCATTAATAATAGGGAAAATTAAAAAAGGGAAAGCCCTTGCTTTCCCTTTTTTAATTTATAAATAAAGTTTTATACTTTGGCTCTCTTAATGTTAATGTTTGATAAATTGCTTTGGCCTAATTTAAACCTTCCTGCCAGTTTAACATATCCAACGTGATAAGGCTGTAACCCGAACAACGTCGTCGCGTAAGCATCACAAGCAACGTAATCACTTCCTGCGATTATTGTATTTTTTTTCTTCACATCACGGTAACTTCCGCCTGTTGGGCCGTGCCTGTACATAATGCGTACTGCATCTATTATTGTTAAATCAGGTTTAAAATAATGCGCCATATCAACAATTCCTGCATGAATATGCTGGTGTAAACGCCCCCGTGAACCGCCAACAGCACCGTAAAAGTTTTTCATTCCTAATGTTAAACGTGACAATGAATGGTGTTTAGCAATCGGAACGTTTATCAGCTTGTCAGCCTCTACAACGGGCATATAAACAGGCCATTTTCTTATTACCCTTCCTCCGATATTTCTGTAAGCAAAAAGGCTGCGTCTCGGTTCAATTAAAGTAGCTCCAGCTTGACGGCAGGCACGTTTTATACCGCTTCTAACAAAAGTTCGGCTTGCAGCCTGACAGGGGTTGTCAGTTACAACGACTTTTGATGCTCCCGCATCTTTACAAAGTTGAATTAATTTTTTTATAACAAACGGATTTGTGTTTGCTGCTTGTTTATAATTTCTATCCCAACCGATATTCGGTTTAATTATAACGTGTTCGCCGGTTTTAACGTATCTTGAAATACCTCCAACGAGTTCAATAGCTTTTTCAACCATTTTAGCTTCCGAATATCCCTTAACAACGCTTATTGTTGATGAAGCTGCAAATAAATCATTGAATGAACCTAAAACCGGAATAGAAAGCGCGCCTATTCCCGCGATACCGGCTTTTTTAAGGAAATTTCTACGGCTTACGTTTTCGTCAAAAAAATCAAGGGGTTTTTCAAGGAGTTCTCCCTGGTCAAAATAACCGTCATCACAACCGTGATTACAAAAATCGTGTTTTTTCATAAAATTCCTGCCTGTTCCTTTAAATTAAGATTAAAACGTTATTATTATTCTATAACTAATTTTTGGAAAATACAACACCAATATTTTAAAAATAAGTAAAAAATAAAGGATTTTCAAATGGATATTAATAAACAATGCGAAATACTTTCCCAAGGATGTGTGGAAGTTATTCCTGAAAACGGGCTTAAAGAAAAATTAAAACAATGTGAAAAGGAAAGCAGGCCTTTAATCGTAAAATTCGGCGCTGACCCATCCGCTCCGGATATTCATTTAGGGCATACCGTTCCCATAAGAAAGCTTAAACAGTTTCAGGATTTGGGCCATACTATTAAATTTTTAATTGGTGATTTTACGGGTATGATTGGCGACCCGACAGGAAAATCATCAATGCGTAAGCAGCTTACAAAAGAAGAAGTATTGAAAAACGCAGAAACGTATAAAAAGCAAATTTTTAAGATTCTTGATCCGGAAAAAACCGAAATAGTTTTTAACAGCCAGTGGTGCAGTAATATGAATTTTGAAGACGTCTTAAAACTTACTTCTCATTACACGGTGGCAAGAATATTGGAGCGTGATGATTTTTCCAAACGTTATAAATCAGGCACACCCATTTCAATGCTTGAATTTATGTATCCGCTGGTCCAAGGTTATGATTCTGTAGAACTTAAATCCGATATAGAGATTGGCGGAACAGATCAGAAGTTTAATTTACTCGTTGGCCGTTCCCTTCAACAGTCTTACGGTCAGCAGCCTCAAATCGTTATGACCTTGCCATTAATTGAAGGTACAGACGGAGTAAATAAAATGAGTAAAAGCATGAATAATTATATAGGTATAAATGAAAATCCAAATGATATGTTCGGTAAAACAATGAGTATACCTGATGAAATGATTGTACGTTATTTTGAACTGTTAACTGATAAAACTCCGGATGAAATTCAATTAATAAAAAACCGTATTGAAAAAGAAAATCCGCGTGATATTAAAATTGAACTTGGAAAAGAAATAGTAAAACTATATCACGGTGAAGATGCCGGGGAACAGGCTTTTAAGGAGTTTGAGCGCAGGTTTGGAAAGGATAAAAAAAGCAGTTTGCCTGAAGATATTCAGGCTATTTGTATAGACGCGAATGAGATAAGAATATTGGATTTATTAAGGGATAATAATCTTGCCCCAAGCGGAAAAGAGGCAAAAAGGTTAGTCGGTTCTGGTGCGGTAACATTATTTCCCGCATCAGCCGAATCTCAAGATGACGGAGAGAAAATAACCGATTTTCAATTTGTATTAAAACCTGAAAGCGGAATGATAATAAAAGTGGGGAAAAAATTCGCGCGTATTAAATAATTATAAATTTTAACATTATAATCCATGAATATTGAATAATTATTGATATAAAACATTAGTTTATTATATTTAACAACGTAAAAAATTAAATCGGAATATAAAAGAAGTAAAAATGCGGGAAAAAAAACAGGAAGATAAATTTATATTTAAATTAACAAAGATACTTAGGGACGGCAGCATTGTCTTTATGATGGCGGGCCTGGTTATTTTTGTATCAGCGAAATACAATCTCTATTACTTGTTAATTATTATGAGTGTTTTCGTTGTGTTTACTTTTTATTTTTTAAGAGACCCGAAACGAAACTTAACAATTAACCGAAATGCCGTTGTAGCAACAGCAGACGGCACTGTTTTATTCGCCGGCCCTGCTGAAGAAACCTATTATATTCAGGGTGAATGTAATAAGGTAGTTATTTTTATGAACCTTTTTAATGTCCACCGTAATAGGGCACCGG
>CALGPD010000044.1 GCA_937960625.1 uncultured Spirochaetia bacterium
CAAGAGGATATTTATATGGGTTACAACGTGACGGTAGTTTTATTCAAAACGAAAACCGGTTTGACAAAGTAAGTACTCTTGTTCTTTTAGCAGGAGCAAACTACGGCCTTGATGCTAATTTTTTTACTTCCCTTGCTCCTTTTTATGATGGCGATGATTTTATTCCGGGCTCTTCAATTGAAGCCGGATTGCATGAATATAAAGGAGTTAAAGACGATACACCATATGGAGCCTCTGATATACAAGATCAAAAAATGCGGGGCACGTCTAATGATAAAAACGCGTTATTTGAAGAAAAAGATTATAAAGGGGTAAGTTCCCTGGATAATGATACAATTACTTATATATCTTTATGGGCGGAAAACGATGCGATTGATATCCAAAACGATAAAACAGGCAGATTAAAAGGCGCTCATCTTAACAAAGGTTATGATTTTACTAAAATACCTTTTCTTATGGGTATGGATGCACATGCAAGGATTCTAAACAGCGCAGAAGTGTTTAATGATTTTTTTCCATATTTAAATAAAATTAAAAATAATTAGTGTAAAATATTTTTTTTAAACATACTATTTGACTTTTAACAAAAATGTCACAAAATATGCCTAAATTTGCATTAGAATTAATATGTTTTAAAAATTATTTTCTTAATAAGGAAAAAAATTGAAAAAGAAAAGCATAAAAACTGTATTCGGGAAAAGTATTATTCTAATTTTTTTTATAGTTACATTTATTTCTGCAATTCTCACTTATATAATTGTTTCAAATATCAGGGAAAAATCAGCAAGAAAATTCAATTCAAGCCAAGTAGATTTTATTAAAATGAGATTAGAAAGCAAAATGAAACGGGATATTAATGCATGTTTACAACTTTCAAAAAACATCGTTGTCAGGTCATGGTTAAAGAATGAAAATAATGCTGAAATAAAAAAATTCGCGTTTCAAATATTTAATAATTTTTCAAATCATTTAGAAAATAAACCCGGTGTATACGCCGTAGTTCATAAATCTAAACGTTATTATTTAAAGAATAAATTTGAAAGTATTATATCGCGGAAAAACAAAATTGATTCATGGTATTTTACATCAATTGAAGGCGGACAAAAATTTCTTCTGGATATAGACTATGATCCAAAGTTAAATAAAACCCGGTTTTGGATAAACATACCAGTTATTGAAAACGGAAAAGTATTAGGCGTTGTCGGTACCGGAATTGACATTTCAATTTTCCTCAAGGATATGTTAAAAATCAAACAAAAGGGAGCTTTTATTGCTTTGTTTAATAAAACAGGAACAATAATGGCTTATAAAGATAAAAAGTACATTAACAAAAAAAACGTATTTACTTTAATTAAAAATAAAAAAGAAATCAATGCAACGAAAACCAACATGGCAAAAGTTTATGCATCGGAAAACCAAAATAGAATAGTTGATTATTTTATACATTATAAAGGAAAAAAATATTTATCCACAATTGCTTTTATTAAGCATATTAACTGGTTTGCTTTTGTTTTTATTGATACTTCTGAGCTCATCCATTTCTCTCAATTCTATCCGATACTAATAACGACTATGATTTCTTTTATTTCATTATTCATTTTAATAATGTTTATAGCAAATAATATGATAATTAAACGCGTTATGTCTCTATCCTCTGTAATGTCTCAAATGAAAAAAGGAGATTTGACAGTAAGAGCAAAAGTTGAAAAAAGGGATGAAATCGGAGAACTTGAAGATACTTATAATTTAATGGTACTTGCAATAAAAAATTACACTGAAAATCTGGAAGAACTTGTAAAAGAACGGACAGAAGAATTAGAAGAAAAGAATAAACAAATAACAGCCAGCATCGAATATTCAAAATTTATTCAATATTCGATTTTACCCACAAAAAAACAGTTCTATGATTTCTGTTCCGACAGTTTTATTATATGGAAGCCAAAAGATATTGTAGGCGGAGATTTTTATTGGTATAAAAAAATTCAAAACAATCATTTACTCGCCGTAATTGATTGTACCGGACACGGTGTTCCCGGCGCTTTAATGACAATGACTGCAAATTCAATTTTGAATCATATTGTTGATTACGAGTTCAAAGATCCTTCAAAGCTTTTACGTGAACTAAATTCAATGCTGCGAATAACTCTGCATAAACAGGAGATGAAAAAACTATCGGATGACGGTTTAGATATCGGCCTTATGTTAATTCAACCTGAAAATCAAAAAATAATATATTCGGCTGCAAGGAGTTATTTATTCTATTTTGAAAAAGATGAGATGAAAATCATTAAAGGGGATAAACAAAGTATAGGCTATGAAAACTCCAAAGTTAATTTCCGGTACACAAATCATGAAATTAAAATAGAAAAGGGGCAAAGTTTTTATTTGACAACGGATGGATATTTAGACCAAAACGGCGGAAAGAATAATTTCTCGTTAGGTAAAACAAAA
>CALGPD010000045.1 GCA_937960625.1 uncultured Spirochaetia bacterium
ACAGTTCATTGAATACTATATTCGGCTACCTAAGAAAAGCGAGAAGATATTTAGTTATTAGAAAATTTTACAGCGCATTAAGACTCGCGAATAAAGCGCTTGAAATTCTCGACACAATAGAACGTAAAGTAAAATCAGGCGGAACCGGATTAACAAAAAATAAAATAATGACCCGATATTTTTATGTGAGTTCTATCTATACACTAATGAAAAAGTACAATTTCCGTTCAGATAAAATTATGCAGATCTTTACTTCTGCCAAAAATAACATTAAATTCGCGGGAAACTTTATCAGAGAAAAGAATTATAAAAAAGCAATCATCTATATCAAAATTGCAAGAAAAATATTATTATCTATACCCGATGTTTATGGTAAAGAACTTGATAAAGAAACGGCTGCAAGAAATAAAATATTTAATGCTGGAGTTCTTGCTGAATTCACACGCTTATATTATATCAACGATTTGGAAACCAAAGGAGAATATAGAAAATACAGATATCATATAAGTAAAGCAAGAGAAAGATTCAAAATATTGGATTATAACGGTGTAAATATTCAAACGAAAAAAGCATTGCAAAAATTAAAACAGGTACAAATCTTACATAAAAGAAAATCTAAAGAGAGGAGAGCACGGTTTAAAAAGTGTATGGATGCAAATTATGCAATTGCTTACGCTCAAAGCCTGCGCAGGTCAGCAAGTCAGCAAATCAATAAATCAGGAATATATAATGCTTTCTATCTTGCCAGAAGGTACTTAGCAAAAGCTAAACATCTACAAAACAGAGGCTATTGTAAAGATGCTTATGAAATGGCTCGAAAATCGTTAAATCTTCTATTCAAAATAAGAAAAATGCATGGAAATTTACTTAGCGGTAAAAAAAATGCAGAAAGGCTATTAAAACGTGCAATTATATTATTCAATAGAGCAAAACAAAAAAGATTGCCTTTTGATGCAGAGGAACACCTTGATAAAGCAAAAAGAGATATTAAACAATCAAGAGGTTATATAAAACGGGCAAATTATGAAATGGCTAAAAATAAATTAAAAGCAACAATAATCAGGTTAAAATCATTACTCAGGTAATAAACTATATAGAAAGTTTATTTCAGGATTTTTGTTAAAATAAATTTTTCGGTTTGATTATTTAATTTTCCACTGAGAATTATTTTATCGCTTTGTTTTTGATAATTATAGATAATATTTCCCTGATTTATCTTTATAAAAAGGTTATTTTTTCTGATATTGTATTTACCGGAAATAATCATTCCCATACCTTTTGTAATTATATCTCCGTTGTTTTTAAATGTCCATTCAAGAACATTATCAGGATATTTAGGATTTACAACTTTCCACTTTCCAAAAAATATTTTAGCTGATTTAGATAATTTTTCATAAAGTTTGACCACTTTGGGTTTTATATTATGCGATTTTTTTTCATCAATGTCTGCCTGAGTTTTAAAATCATTTTTCGGATTTTTTGGTTTGTCTTTTCCACATCTTAAAAAGCTAATACCCAATGCTAAAATAAAAATAAAAAACCAAAATCTTTTCATATTTCCTCCTGAGTATTTTCAAATAACTTAAAATACTTATATCATTTACAATCTAAATATGTCAACTATTTTTCTGAAAACATTGGAGGCAGTGTTGTATTATTTATCTGAAAACTAGACTTTCAAGAACATGAGTTATTATATCTGAAGCATTTTTTATATCGTGTAGTTGTTCGTTAATTCGCAGTTGCGTTTCCGGCAGCACATTAAATAAAGCAATCAACAAACCTGTGCCAGAGGAATCAAATTTATAAACATTAGAAACATCTAAAATCATAGGCTTATTAATTTCTTTCAGCTTTTCAATCTCATCCGTAAATGTCTGGATTTCAGGCCATATTAATTCGCCAAGGAAATAAATAATATTTTCTTCAACGTGAAGATCTAATTTCTTATTTCTATTAATATCTTCGATTGCCAAATCATCGTCAAAAATAATTTCATCATCTTCAATTGTATCTTTGGTTGATTTATTTGAAACTTTGCTTGAAGCATCCGGACTTGTTTCTTGATCTTTTATATCAATTTCCTGTTCAAAATTACTTTCAGCCTTTTCAAGTTCATCCAAAGCAACGACCATACCGGTTTTTTGCTCACTGCCTTTGGAAGCTATTTCAGCGATTGTTCGTATTAAAAAGAAACCGAAAGTTGGATTTTGATAATACAACTGTAAAACTTTCTCTGAAGTGATAGTTAAAGCTTCAACTTTCCCTGAAGCAACCGCGCTGCAAGCCCTAACATTATCGGGAGCAAAAATACCAACCTCACCTAAAGTAGCTCCCGCGCCCATGCCTTTTTGTATTTCAGGCAGTACAATATCCCCGTTTTTAATAAAATAAATTTTATCAGCTTTATCACCTTTATTAAATAATATCTGGCCGGATTCATATTCTTCGCTTGTCATATAAGGAGTTAAAAACTCAAGATTATTTCCTCCCTGAGAGGCTTCCTTAACTTTTTTAATTAATTTCAACATCTGCCGCAATCTATGAACATTAAGGGGGAGTAAAACACTGTGTAAAACCAAAATGGGATAAAGCCCGCCTAAAAGTGCATAAGTGATAAAAGTAAAATTGCTGCAAATAGCAACAATACGTAAAGGAATCATTGTTTTCATATAAAAAGCGCTAAAAACTAATACGGAAGAAACGTAACCGATTATCTGGAAGATTATGGATTTTAAGCTTGTTTTCTTTTTCTTCTTTTTTTCAACCTTTTCACCAGATTGTTCATCTTCACTCTGTTTTTGGCCTGATATTTTCATAACATTTTTTGTATTGGTATTTTTTGTTATTAACGGCCCTGAAGAATTTATAACCGGCTTTTCAATTTTTTTGATTTTTGATGCAAATACGTTTTTTACAATAAGAACCGTAAATACCGAACTCAATAGAAATAATACTGTTACAAAAGTGTTCTTAACAAATTTTGGCAAAACAACCTCAAAATTAATCTATATATTATAAATATCGTAAAGATTAACTTATTTACTCTGATATTTTATCCATATTAAACAAAAAATAATTTATTATCTAAACTTTTTATTACAAAAATAGAAACTTTAAATTAAAAATAGCCGTATGATAAATCAAGAAACTGGAATTAAAATAAAGAGGTAAATATAAATGAAAACTAAGCAAAAATTTCTTTATGAAACGTCAAATCAATACTGGCTAAATGACTTAGGTTTAAAACCGGATTTCCCTATTATTATTGCAGGTCCGTGTGCGGTTGAAAGTTATCAAATCACTATAAAAACTGCGCTCATTTTAAAAAAAATGGGAATTAACATTTTACGGGGAGGCGCGTATAAACCCAGAACTTCACCGTATTCATTTCAAGGTTTAGAAGAAAAGGGTCTTGATATTTTAAAAACCGCAAGAAAGAAAAGCGGAATAAAAATCGTAACTGAACTCGTTGATGCTGCCCTGTATGAGAAAGTGGCTGAAGTCGCGGATATAATACAAATAGGCAGTAGAAATGCGCAAAATTTTTCTTTACTAAAACGCGTTGGCAAAGGCAAAAAACCTGTTTTACTAAAAAGAGGAATGATGAACACTGTTGAAGAATTTCTCATGAGCGCCGAATATATACTATCACAAGGAAATGGGAAAGTGATTTTATGCGAACGGGGAGTACGCACTTTTGACAATACATTGCGCAATACTCTGGATGTCGGAGCAATTGCAGTTTTAAAAAGTAAAACAAATTTACCCGTTATTGTTGACCCTTCGCATGCGAGCGGAGTAAAAAATTATGTACTGCCGTTAGCATTAGCAGGTATGGCTGCCGGAGCCCAAGGTGTAATTGTTGAAGTTCATCCTGAACCGGATAAAGCATTATGTGACGGGAAACAATCGTTAAATATCAATGAATTCAGTGTTTTATATAATAAAATCGTTGAGTTTTATTCATTTAATAAATGCAAACATCAAATTACAAATATGTATAATTATAATTAGGATAATCGTATTTATAATTAGGGTTTAAAAATACAAGCTTATAAATAATAAAATCTTCCGCCATTTCTTCAAAAAGTTTAACAAAATAACGGTGGGGTTTATCATCATCAGAATAAACATAGTCAATAATAGCAACGCAAAAATCAAATATCTTTTTAGAATATTTTTTCTCAAGATTAAAATGTGAAATAACTTCATAAACCGCGGCAAGAACCGAATTACCATAATATTCAATATCTTCTTCAATTTCCGTGATATTCTGCCCTGTTGGAGAAACTTTGTGAATTACGGTTTTTTTAAAAATTGAAAAACATGTGGAACAAAAATAACTCGTTGCCTCACAAGAAACAATTTCATCCTTACTCGACTTTTTATCAAGTTCAATGGAACTCATTTTACCGCAAACGGAACATTTATTTGCCACCTCAAGTGAGAAACTGTCAAAATCTATCTCTCCCCTATCAAGAAAATCTTCAATTTCTTTAGGAATAACGCGTTTTGTAGACCCCATAATTCTATCTAAAACATCGGAAATAAATGAATCCAAATCTTCACAATCGCTAAAAGTGATATTTTCCTCATTTTTGAATTTCCTTACTAAAAAGAAATAAAACAATTTTATAAATTGAACCATCTGCAATGTTTTAGTATCAAGCAAATTAATTCGTTTAACCAAAGCGCTTTTTGAAACATGATTTCTTAACATATTAACCCTTCACAGATATATTAAATTTAAAGTTTTCCTTTTTTTACCGGATGTTTATCCACTGTATTTTTAGTATACGGTTGTAATCCCGCAATATCCTTTTCTAAATCACTGATTAATTTATTTATTAACTCTTCATATAGCCATAATGCAATCTGCTCGATTTCACTAAAAGTAGCGTAAACGTGAAGAGAATATTTCTTACTGAAAATTTTCTTTCCCAATGTATTATCAATAGTTATCTGAGTTTTTATCCAGGCATGATAATTCAAACCGGATTTATCCACACGTAAAAATTTATTATCAAGATAAAAAATCCAATTGTTTTCTGATTTAGGTACAGCGCTTTTATTCTTAATTTTTACTATGTGTGAGAAAATTTTGTTCTCATTAAAAATACTGATAATTTTTTCTATTAATAAATCTTCATTCTTTCCCTTAATATATACCATTGCAAAAGCACGATTTGTATCAGGGTCATCAAAACCAACGTTTTTCTCAGCTTTGCTGTATGGTAAAACGAAAAGAGATTGTTTAAATTTTATTCTAGGTTTCCTGGCAAGCTCAATAGATGACTTACATGACAAAACAAATAAAACCAAAATAAATATAACAGCAATAAATTTCTTCATATTCTCTCCTGCCCAGAATAAAAATAA
This sequence comes from uncultured Spirochaetia bacterium, assembly GCA_937960625.1. Classification (GTDB taxonomy): domain Bacteria; phylum Spirochaetota; class CALGPD01; order CALGPD01; family CALGPD01; genus CALGPD01. Next base: position 5,383 of record CALGPD010000045.1, read on the forward strand.
TATACTAGTAAATAATATTAAATCAATTTAATTTAAAAATAAGAATTAAAAGTTAATTTTAAATTAATATTCAATTAATTTTATTTTTAAGTTTATTTACCCAACGTTTAACATCATCTATATCGATTGCTGAAGGGTTAAGCAAAATATATTTTTTAAAGTGAAATATTGCCTTTTCCCGCATTCTTAAAATCATATATGACTTTCCAAGATAGAAATGCGCAGGAACATTTCCCGGATTTAATTCAACCGAACGATTAAAAAACATCAAACTCTTTTTTAGTTTACCGTATAAATATAAGCTACGTCCCATTTCAAAAATTGCGGGGGAATATTCTTCAATACGTAATACTTTTTTAAAATATAAAATTGCCCTGTACGGTTCGTTGTGTTCAAGAATACAAACACCGTAAAAAGTCGTTGCCCATGGACTTTTGGGTTTCAATCTCCAACAGTATCGGGCTTCACTGGTTGCAATGTGTAAAATACCATGATTAAAAAAATAACGCGCTCTGTCAAATCTTGCTTTGAAAAACCTTGGATGCTTTTCTATTAAAACGGAAATATCCTTATCAAAAGGGTTAGGACTGTTACCCTTAAATTTCCACCTTAAATATCTGTAATATTTATTTTCTCTATATTTATCCCAAAGCCTTGCCAATATTTGACTTGCAAATTTTCTATACCCCTTAAGCCCGTAATATAATGACCGTAATAATTCAAAATCACTTTTTTTTTCGTTGTACCGGTATAATTGCAGAGCTTGACTTATTAAAACTTTTGCTTTATTTAATAATTTAACGTGTTTAACTGAATTGGAACGGCCAACATACTCAGACCAATTTAATAAATTCTTAATACGGTAATAAAAATACTCAGGAGTTGATTTCTTTTGCAGTATTTTCTCAAATAACTTCTCTGCCCCCCGGTAAGATTTTTCATTATGGATTTCCATTAAATACTTTGCAGACCTGAAATAATATTCCGAAGAATAGATTTTTTCATTAGAATTGTAAACTATAAAAAATATCAGAATAATAACTAATTTTAATCTAAACACTTTACTTAACTTTGACAGCTTTATATTAAACCTTTCAGTATTTCTTTCACATCAGACAAATGATTTTTTACTTGCTCATGCCAATTAAACCAGTCTGAATCATAAAACCCTTCCTGAGGTTGTAGAACAGGACGTTTTAAAAATGAACTCTGGTATAAAATTGCATCTTTAATCCACTCAAGTGTATCTAATTCATTCAACTCTTCTGATGAAAAATAACCGTCATTCATAACAACGGCATTATTCATCCATTCAAATTTATTATATTCCATCATATCGTATTTAAGAATACAATCATATATTCTTTCTTCAGGGCTTCGTCTATCATCTTCTTCACCGAATATTTCTGAAACCTTTTCTATTATGGAATCCAAATTTTCAGCAGGTGTTTCATTGTATTCGCAAAGCACTTTATATATTTCCCGGGCACCGGCAAAAAACCGTTCGTTATTGGTTACATGAGGATCTACAAGCCTTGTATCCTGCCATTCATAATTAATTTTATCAGGAGAAGAATACACTTCAGCATGCCCCACATCAGGCATTAAATTATTTTTCACACAATTGAAATCTTCGTTAAATCCTGTAAAATTTTGGTGAGACCATGTATCTGCAAAAGTATGGAGGGCCATACCTATTCGGTATAAATTTTTTGTTTTAAACGCTCTTTTTAAAAGCTCTCTTGCATTTGTTGACCCAGGCGTTACACAATGCCTGCTTTGCCTTTTATCTTTTCTTTCATCTGCTTGTTTATAATCACCGGGAATAAAATGAAAAGGCACATATACGTTTTTAGGGAACCAATCGCCAAGCCATGCATAGTTTTGAGTAACACGGGTTTCATATAAACCGTCTGATAAATTTACAACGTGTTTAACTATATTATTATCAACGTATTGTGAAGAATATGCAATTATGTAAGCATCCCTGTCACTGATACCGGATTCTAAACACAAAAAATATATTACGTAGTAATGAAATTCACTATTCATAAAAAAATTATAAATAATTTAAAACTAAATAGCAATGAAAAAATTGTAGTGGAAAGCAATAAAAACATATGATAAAATAATTCCATGAGTTTAAGATATAAAGTTTGAATATAACTTATTATTCCAGAATAAAAATCCTTGACTTTATGGCAATGCTTATATTATTACTTTTATATTACTAAAATATGAAGCTCATACGGAAAACCATATGAATAACGAAAAATTAAAAAAACTTTTCTTTTCAACTGTAGAAAAAATAGCCAAAAAGCATAATATAAGCGAAAACGAACTTCACTCAAAAATAACCCCTGAAAATGTTTTTCAGAAAGCAATCACTTTTTATAGAGATGAATTTGATGAAGAGTTTACAAAATTTGCAGTTAAAGGAGATAGTAAAATAATAGGAACGGAAAATATTAAAAAGTTTCATGATTTCGCATTACAGGGAAAAACGTGTCTTATTTTAGCAAGGCATGTTGGAAATTTTGACGTACCGAATTTATACCACTTAATGAAAAACCAAAATTTACTCGATATATTTAATGACATCGTATTTATAGCGGGAAGAAAGTTAAATGAAGAGTATGATTTAATCAGGTTGCTTACTATTATGTTTCCTAGAATTGTAATTATTCCAAAAGGTGAAGACGCTGAACAAGCAAAATCAATTAATCTTGCAGCATGGCGGGAACTTCAAAAAATAAAAAAACAAAGCAAAATGATATTACTATACCCTACGGGAACAAGAGAACGGGAATGGGACCCTAATTCATTTAAGGGTATCCGGGAAACTTATAATTACGTTAAATCATTTGATCATATAATATTCTTGAATGTTCAAGGGAATACATTAATACCGTCCCCGGAAACAATGATCAATGATAAGTTTGTGAATGATACAATAATTTTCACTTTTTCACAAGTTCACGAAACAAAAAGTTTATTAGATAGGATAATAAACGAAAATAAGAATAAAAAAACTAACGATACTAAACAATTCGTTGCTGATAAACTCGTTGATATTATACGTTCCCTATAATACACAACTTAAAACAATATTTAAATATATAATCAATTTTTACGTTTTAAAGATATTTTTTACATTTTATTAAACAACTAAATAATTCACTATATTAATATTATACCATTGTTTTTGTTGATTTTACCCCGATGTTTTATTAGGTTTTTATATACAATTAAGAATTGTATAAACTTAATATTGTTAAATATTACCGGAAACTTTTATGAGAACAAAGTTCAAACAAGGCGATACTGTTGTTTATCCTATGCATGGAGTAGGAGTAATAGATAAAATAGAAGAGAAAGATATTTTAGGTAATAAACAATTATATTATATATTAAAACTTTCAGTCAGTGATATGACAGCTATGATACCGGTTGATAAATCCGAGAATCTCGGTTTAAGGGCTTGTGAAAAACCGGAGGGTATTGAAAAAGCGTTGATTATACTTGGTGAAGTTCCTGATAATATAGAAGATGATTGGAAATCTCGTTATAATAATAATCATAATCTTGTAAAAAACGGCTCATTGTTTGAGTTAGCTCAGGTTGTTAGAAACCTATATCACAGGAACCTTATTAAAGAATTGTCTAATACAGAAAAAAAATTATTTGAATACGCGCTTCAACTTATGGTAGATGAAATTTCCTTTTCAAAGGACATCGAAAAAATTGAAGTTGAAGATAATATTACCCGTATACTTGAAGACGCTTCAGAACAATTTGTAACTGAATAACACCGGCTGATGAAAGAGGGTAAAAATGCTATTACGCATAATATTTGTAATTTTAATCACAGGAATAGGCCTTTTAATTGGCAGACAGCAAAATAATATTATTATTTACGCTGCATCTGCTTTTGGCATATCCACTTTAGTAACTTTTATTGAATATATTATTCAAAAAAAATCAAATAAAAACGTTTTCTTTGGTTTTATAGGAATGCTTATAGGCATTGCTTTAGGGGCAGGGTTTTGGAAAATATTTGATGCTGCAACCGCGGCGTATTTTACAAAAACTTTCAGCGCTATTTTTATAGCTGTATTTGCTTATTTTGGATATGCGCTTGGGTATACAAAAGGCTCTGAAATTAAGCTTGGCTCTGCGCCAAAAACCACGGGAGAAAACAGTTTTGCGAATTATAAAATCCTTGATACTTCTGTTATTATTGACGGAAGAATCGCTGATATTGCTGAAACCGGATTCATAGAAGGAATGATGGTTGTTCCAAAATTCGTATTAAAAGAATTGCAGCAAGTTGCAGACTCATCCGACCCATTAAAACGGAGCAGAGGAAGACGCGGGCTTGATATCCTAAATAAAATGAAAGCAAGCAAGCGCGCTATTATTAAAATAACTGATAAAGATTTTGAAGAAATTAAAGAAGTTGACCACAAACTTTTAAAACTTGCAAGTTACCTTGACGGTATTGTAGTAACCAATGACTACAATTTAAACAAAATTGCGGAATTTGAAGGCGTACCAATGCTAAACGTAAATGATCTTGCAAATGCAGTTAAACCAAACGTATTACCCAATGAAGAACTACACATTCAGATTATTAAAGAAGGTAAAGATGCTAATCAGGGTATCGGGTATCTCGATGACGGCACTATGGTTGTTGTTGACAATGGAAAATATCACATTGGTGTAGAAGTTGATGTATTGGTAACGAGTATACTTCAAACTCCCGCGGGAAGAATGATTTTTACTCAAATATCAAAAGAAAACAGCGGAAATTCAAAAGACAATAAAAGAGATAAAAAAAATAAAAACTACTCTAAAGAGAGGACCGCATAGTGAATTTTCATGCAATCATTCTCGCTGCCGGATCCGGTAAAAGAATGGGTATTAAAGAAAAAAAACAATTTCTAATGGTAAATGATAAAGCCATTTTTATTCATTCTTTACTAGCTTTCGGACGCATAAGAGATATTAAAGAAATTATCTGTGTATATCATGAAGATGATTTTCAAAGATATAAAATATTAATTGACCGGGAGCCTGGATTGGTTGACAGAGTAAAGCTGGTAGCTGGGGGCAATGAACGTTCGGAAAGCGTTATGAACGGCCTGGAAGCTTTAAAAGAAAATTCTGAACCGGAAGACTATGTTTTGATACACGACGGGGCAAGGCCATTAATCAACGCTAAAGATATTAACACTTTAATGGAAACTCTAAAAGAACCTGAATGCAAAGGCGCAACTCTGGGATACAAAATATCGGATACAATTAAAAAAGTTGATGATCAGGGTTTCATAAATAAAAACGTACCAAGAAAAAAACTCTGGGGAATAATGACCCCTCAGGGTTTTCACCTTGATACAATCTACAAGGCTCATAAAAATAACGATGATAATAAAGTTACGGATGACACCGAATTATTAATAGCTCAAAATCAAAACGTAAAAATCGTTGAAGGCTCCAAACAAAATTTAAAACTTACAACCAAAGAAGACCTTACTTTAATTGAACTATACTTTAAAGTAAAACAGCTAAAAATTGAATCCCCATTTTAATTAAAATAATTGAAATTTTTTATATTTATATCGATGAAAATATTATCGATGCTACAATTTGCATTCGTACAAAATACGGATTAAAAATACCGGATGCAATTATCGTTGCTTCAGCAATAAACGAAAATGCTCTAATTGTAAATTCAGATAAACAGATAATAAAAAAAGCAGTAGATCTTAATATTCAAACAATTAATCCTTTAGAAGAAGAATTATAGGATCATAATTTCGCTATTAAATACTAATTATATATTTTTTATTACAGGAAAACAAAAAATAGAAAACTTTGAGAACAATAAAATAAAAAAAATAACCCGTTGCAATTAGTATTTCCGTTGTCATTAATTGTTCATCCTGTATTATAAAGGTAAGTATCATGAAAATAAAAATAGTAAGCCAAAAAACCGATAGAACAAAATGGAGCGCTCAACAGCAAGAAGAATATATATTTCTCCCTGATTCTGAGAGCTGTCTTAACTGTGATTATATGAACAACGAAGAAGACGCAATGTCTCCGGTTTGCACTCTATTTGAAGGCGCGCCTATACTAGTAGATTTTTGCCAAGGTACTAAAGATTTTGATTTTCTGCCCCACGACCTATGCGTTTCTGCTAAAGCTAAAGGTAAGATTGTAAGGTAAAAAACTACTATTATTTCTTTTTGCTCAATCAAATACCAAGATGTAATAATAAATTTTCTTTATCAATTCTTAACAAACCATTTTTTAAAGTGTTACAGTCACCCAACCAACCGGCTTTTTTAAAAGGAATTTCTACATTTTCTTTATAACCGCAACGATTAAAATTCCCGGCTGGTAATTCATGTAGAAAAAAATCATCAGGGAAAGTATTAATAATTTCTATCCATGTATCTACTATAGAGATTAGTTTATTGTTTCCAGCTTTATCAATAACCGTAACTCCGCATCGGCATAAACCTTTACAATTTTCCATTACAGCTGGATTATAAAATTCAATACATTTAATTGAATCCCAAAAATATTCAATCAAATCATCATGTATCTTTATTTCTGATTTTTTATTTACATAATTGATATAAAAACTCTCAATTTTTAATTCTTCATTTCTTATTAGATAAAAATAATGATTTAAGTCTGCCATTTTTTTCACTTTATTATATTATAACTATTTCAAATAAAAAAACCCCGTATTTCTACGGGGCTGTTTATATCAAAGTTTATTTCATTCTATCTTCTTGCAACACGTTTCTTTTTATTCCGCGTTCTTACACTCATTTTTTTAGTTCTTCCGCCCCAATAACGTGAGGGACGTGCTACAACTCTGCCACGGGCATTATGAACAGCCACAACAGCGTGTATTCTATACCTTCCGTCAGGTATGGATTTCTTGGAACCATGCATATAACCGCCCCAGTAAAATTGATATTGAGTTCTATAATCAAGCATTAAAAACTTACGCGTTACATGTATCTTATATTTCCGTTTTCCGTCTAAGGAAATAGCTCTAAAAACAGCGTAACAATAATTACCGGATTTACTATTTGTATGAACAGTAACTGTAACGAGTTTAGGAGACGTTGTTTTTACTATAAGCCCGTTTTTATCATTTCCAATCACAAAGCGTTTTAATACATAAACCGGCTTCCTGCTTGTTCTTCTATAAGATCTACGCCTGTTTCTTCGTCTCGCAACAGCCCTTCTGCGTGCTGCTCTTCTACGTGCAGCCCTTCTTCTTGCAGCTGCTTTTCTACGGTTTCTAACACGCACATATCTGCGTTTTCTTGCATCAGATGACCGGGGAGTTCCGGTTCTTGGCCGGGACCTACGCCTATACCCTCTTCCGTCTCCAGAGGGAATATTGCGTGTACGCGGTCTCCGTCTAAAATCTTCACCACGGGATGAACCTCTTCCACGTCCGGATCTGTTATCCACATTGGTATCACCGTTACGTTTTATACGTTCAAGTTCACGCCTTGCTCTTTCACGGGTCATTTCCTGTGCGGTGCCGGGGTCAACTTTGTATTTTTTTATTAAACGGGATAAAAATGATGCTAATTGCCTTTTTAACCTTAAACGCGTTCTCTGTGCTATCCGTGCCTCTAGTTGGCGTATAAGCTGGTCGAGCATATTCTCGATAAGTTCATCGAGTTCCCTCTCGCTCATTTCAGGATTATTTCTGCGCAAATATTCCCGTGCCTGCCTGCGCATAGTAGAGCGGGAGGAATATCTTCTACGCCTTGGTGTATAATCGGAAGAAGACGGCCTTCTCCTATTTCTGCGTTTATATTTTACAGAACCAGGGCCGTTATCATCTTTAATCCTTCGGTTAGCTCTTCTGGCTGAATAATCCACTTCACCGCTGCCTCTGGCATGCAGCCTTCGCCTTTCTTCCTGCGAAAGTCTGTCAAATTCATGGTCGTATCTTCGTCTATCAGGGTTTGGCCTTGTTCTGTTTTCCTGAGCAAACATAAAAAAGATGCCGCTTAGAAAAATTGTAACCAGAACCACAACAAAAACTATTTTTTTAAACATAATGTTCCTCTAAGAGAATGAGTGTTCCCATTATTCTTATCGACAGCTTATGGCCTAAAATTTATTTTACTTGCCAAACTTTTTCGCTGCATATATATTTTCTGACTAATTTCACGGTTTTTTTAATAATTTTATAAAAAAATTCAAAGGCGTTTAAAATATGAGTACACCTGAACGAAATTCACGATTACAAAAATTAAAAAGCTTACGGGAAAAAGGAATTAATCCATATCCGAATAGATTTACCCCTGAAGACTATTCAGCAGACATTCTAGAAAAGTTTAAAGACGATGCCCCGGAAATGAATGTTAAAATAGCCGGGCGGGTAATGCTTGTTAGAAATTTTGGTAAGGCGGGTTTTTGCACAATTAAAGACTCTAAAGGAACTATCCAGGTATATGGTTCAAAAGAAGAGCTTGGTGAAAACTTTAATGTTTTCAAAAAACTCGATGCTGGTGATATTATCGGCGCAAGCGGTATTTTATTCAGAACGCAAAAAGGTGAAATTACAGTCAACGTAAAAGATTTCCAAATTTTAGCAAAAGCCATAATGCCGTTACCGGAAAAATTTCACGGTTTAACTGACACGGAGATGCGTTACCGGCAAAGATACACCGACCTTATTGTAAACGATGAAATAAAAGATTCATTTTTAATTAGAGCGCAAATAATAAGAAGTATTAGAGAACAATTAAACGCTAAAGACTTTATTGAAGTAGAAACTCCGGTTTTACAGCAAATCCCGGGCGGAGCAAACGCAAGGCCGTTTGAAACATATCACAACGCGTTAAAAATACCCCTTTTCCTTAGAATAGCTCCCGAACTTTATTTAAAAAGATTAATCGTGGGCGGAATGGAAAAGGTTTACGAACTATCTCGGGTGTTTAGAAACGAAGGCATATCAACCCGGCATAACCCCGAGTTCACTCTACTTGAAGTGTATCAGGCATACAGTGATTTTAACGGCATGCTTGAATTAACAGAAGAACTTGTTAATAATATTGCCAAACAGGTTTCCGGCTCTGAAGAAATTGAATATCAGGGTAAAAAATACAGCTTTAAATGCCCTTTTAAACGCATGACTTTAACTGACGCTGTTAAAGAATACGCGGGTATTGATATCACCAAGTATAAAGAAGATGCACAGAGTTTATTGAAAGACTTCCATAAAAAGCTGGCAGAACTTAAAGATAAAAACGATGATGTTGAAGATAAACCTGAAACTGCAAACGATAACGTAAATTTCTGGAAAGTCGTTAATGATATTTTTGAGGTACTCGTTGAAGATAAACTTGAAGGCCCGATATTTATTACCCACTACCCTTCTGAAACAAGCGCGCTTGCCAAACAAGACCCTGAAGCTCCGGAATACGTTGAACGCTTTGAATTGTTTATTTCAGGGCGTGAGCACGCAAACGCTTATTCCGAGTTAAATGACCCTGTTAAACAAAAAGAAAACTTTGAAAAGCAGGTTAAAGCAAAAGCAAGCGGTGATGATGAAGCAATGTATATGGATGAAGATTATGTAAACGCTCTTGAAATGGGTATGCCCCCAACCGGAGGCCTTGGAATTGGAATTGACAGACTCGTTATGATGTTTATTGATTCACCGTCAATCCGCGATACGATTTTATTTCCACAAATGAAACCGAAAAAACCAATGCAGCCTGAAAAATGGAAAAACGTTATTGATGCCATAAACAAAGTATCAAACAAATTCACAGAGCTCGCTGTTATACAGAGTTTAAAACAAAACGGAGTCGAAGCCACTCAGGAAGTAATTGACGAAATAATGGATAAAACGAGCAAGAAAGAAAAATATAATCTTATTAACACTTTGGTAACATCAATTTTAGAAGAACCCGGCGGAAGTACCATTTCGGATAAGTTAAACAAAGTAATGAAGGAATTATCTTCAGAGCAGGATTTAAATAAAACGGATTTCCTAAAGAAAATAAAATCTATAATTGAGTAGTATATTTACTTTTTGAACTCAATCGTATTTTTTTTCATCTTTAACTTTCTTACTCTATATACACCAAAAGGTTCTTTATTATTAAAAATGTTGCATTTACATATTAAAACATTTTCACAACTATTAAGAAAAATACCTACGAGATTATTGAATATTTCACAACCGGATATTGTTAACTTACGTACTCTACGGGCAATTATACCAAAACCTGTAGTAAAAGTTATATAGCAATTTAATATTTTAATTTTATTAGACTTTTTTACTTTAATTAGTGTAGCTTTTTCTGCCTTCAAATAGAGTTTAATATCTTTTTCACTCCTAACGATAACCTTATTTAAATGTCTGAACCGAATATTTTTTAAAGTAATATTTCCACAGTATTGAATAAATATAACGTCTTTGGTTGGATTTTTACCTATCAGTTCAACCTTACCCTGACCTATCATTTCGATGTTTTTGCACAAACGCAATTTAATTGTTCTATTAAAAACGTATCTACCGTTTTTAAATATTATCTTTTTAACGCTTTTTAAATTTCTAAATATCGCTTGGATTTTCTCTCCACTCATACTGGGATTTATAGTAATCGTTCTATAGACAACGCGTTTTTTTGCGTTATTATTATCTGCCATTGCAAAAGTTGAAAAAAGAGAGAATAATATAGTGTAAAAAATAATTGAAAATATTAAACGATATTTCTTCATTTACTAACCTTTTTATTAATTATTTCTTATATAGTTACCTTCTAGTTCAACATAGGAGGATGTTAAAATTTTAATAGACCTCCTATTATTATATATTTTGTTGTTTATAATATAAACATCTCTACAATTAATTAATATGATACCACAACTTGTATTATAAAAAATCCTACAGCTTTTTACTTCAATTTCTTTTGAATCACGGCAATATAATCCTTCAGCTCCACAACCGTTCAAAAAACATCCTATTATTTTTATTTTAGAACATTCATCAATAGATAAAACAGAGCCTTCACATCCCGGTTGAATTTTATTCCTTAAATGATACATTCTAATATTTTTTATTGAAATATTAATACAGTTTTTTATTGAAAAAACATCAGCCATCAGAAATTTAGTTATAAACTCAACTTTACCTATTCCAATTACTTTAATATTTCTACAGGATCGCAATTCTATTGATCCAATATAAACGTATCTACCGCTTTTCACTAAAACTTTTACATTGCTACTTGAGTTTAATTTTCTAAATATCGCTTGGATTTTCTCTCCACTCATACCGGGATTTATAGTAACCGTTCTATAGACAACGCGTTTTTTTGCGTTATTATTATCTGCCATTGCAAAAGTTGAAAAAAGGAAAAATAATATAGTGTAAAAAGTAATTGAAAATATTAAACGATATTTCTTCATTTATTTCTCCTTAAATTTAGTATTTCTTATATTGTTATTTTCTAAAATTATATAAGTTGAATTAAAAATGACAAATGACTGTGTATTATTATATATTTCGTTGTTTTTAATTGAAACTTGCCTGCAACTGTTTATTACAATTCCAACGCTGGAATTATTGAAAATACGGGAATTTTTTAATTCAATATTATTTGAATCCCGGCAATACAATCCAATCGCTCCGCAGCCGTTTAAGGAGCATTGTATTATTTTCATTTTTGAACATTTATTTATAAACAATACAGTGCCCTTACATCCTATGTGATGTTTTAATTTTTTCTGGTGATACATAGTTATATTTTTAATCAAAATATTATTACAATTATCAATTATAAAAACATCGCTAAATAAATCTTCATGGACAAACTCAACCTTGCCCCTGCCTATTATTTCTATGTTTTTACGGAAACGTAATCTAAGAGTTCTAGTAAAAATATATTTACCGCTTTGCACAATTATTTTATCACCTGAACTTAATGTTTGGAATATCCTTCTGATTTTCTCTTCACTTATTCCAGGTTTAATAATGATTTTATTATATACAACGCGTTTTCCCGCGAAATTGTTGCCTATTTTTGATATATTATCAGTTTCTTTAAAATTTAGGTCCACGGGATTATTTGCAAACTCGTTGTTTATAATACTTACATTTGAACATGAATTCATAGTAATACCTGCATTTGTATTATCATGAATATAATTCCTGTTTATAAAAATATTCATTGAACTATAGGCATAAACCCCGTTATATCCGCATCCGGCTAAATCACAATTTTCAACATGTATACCCAAGCATTTAAAAATATAAACAACATCTCCCGTGCAACCGTGTGTATCAGGTTTACTTTTGTGCCTGATAGAAAGATTGTTTATTCTAATATTTTTACAATGAGATATCCGTAAAATAATTTCAGCAACTTCCCGGCAAATAATTTCAACTTTACCTATGCCGGAAATAAAGATATTATTTTTGTTGTTTAACTCAAGCATTTTCCGGGTAATATACTTCCCGGGATATATTTTAATTTTATCCCCTGATTGAACGAGTTTAAATACTTTTTCTAAATCTTTGAACTCTTTGCCTTTCCCCACCTTATATGTTTTGGGAAAAACATATAAAGGAATATTTAGAAAAAATAATAAAAGTAAAAAATAATAATTCTTAATATATTTACTCAAAAATCTACCTTCCATTGTTGCGTATTACGTTATTCTTTAAAATAACGTTTTGTGAATTATAAAAGGAATATGATTTTGCGTTGTTGTATATTCGGTTATTTGATATATTAACATTACTGCATTTAGATAAAACAATGCCCTCACTTGTATTATTAAAAATTCTGCAGGATTTTAGAACTACATTTTTTGAGTTTGAACAATAAAAACCAACCGCACCGCAGCCGTTTAAAGAGCATTTTTCAACTATTATTCCATTGGTTTGAATAACATACAAAACCATTCCCTGACATTTAACGAGAGCTCCGGAGGGTCTTAAATGATACATAATAATATTTTTTATCTTTATGTTTTCACATTTTTCTATAATAAAAACGTCCTTATACATTGATTTTATTATAAACTCAACCCTGCCCTTGCCTATGATTTCAATGTTTTTTCTGTAACTAATTTTCGGCGTGAAATTAAAATAGTATTTACCCGAATAAACAATCACTATGCAATTATTAGTAAGGCCCGAAAAAATCTTTTGTAATTGCTCCTCACTCATATAGGGCTTAATATAAACCCGTTGTTTGGATAGAGAAGCTTTGATAAAAGTATTAAGCCTCTTTTTTACATTAGTACAATTATTTAAATCAAAATTTCTGGGATTGTGCTCAAATTTGTTCATTTCAATTGATACATTATTACATTCATTCATACTTACTCCGGCGTAAGCATTGTGGTGGATATAACTTTGAACAATATTAATGTAATCTGATTTATAAGCATAAACCCCGCAATAACCGCATCCCGCGATATTGCACCGTGCCACGTTTACTATACGGCTTTTATATATGGAAATAACGTCCCCCCTGCAATCCGGGGTTTTCCCCGGCAGGCTGTTATGCCGGATACTTAAATTTATAATCTGGATATTTGAACTATACGATATATATAATACAGTCTCATAAACTTTACTGCAAATAATCTCAACATTACCAATACCCATTATTTTTACACCGCGCTTATTTATAATTTCCAGTTTTTTGTCAGTAAAGTATTTCCCGGGATAAATTTTAACAGTGTCTTGGTTTTTTATATCCCTGAATGCGCTTTGAATAGTTTTATACGGCCGGTTTTTCCCCACTAATAATATGCGGGCAAAAGAATTTACGCTAAACAAAAAAAATAAAACAAAAATATAGATTATAGATTTTTTCATAAATTCCTCTTTTCCAGGCATTTAATTTTCGCAAAAAATAAAATATTCAATGCCAATTTAAATATTTCAAAGTGCAATCAATTTGAGATATATCTAATTAAAGCATATAGTAAAAAACTTATCAAGTACAATTTATATAACAAATCAAGCATTAGTTAACTTGTTAAATATTTTTCAATATTCCCGTTTTATTAGTTTATTATCAATGTGTTTTTCATTATAATTTTCTAATGAAAACTATTGTTAATGAACATGAAATACGGGTACGTTATGAAGAAACGGATAAAATGGGAGTTGTTTACAGCGGAAAATATTTTGTATATTTTGAGGTAGGAAGAACCGAGCTGCTTAGAAATTTCGGTTATACTTACAGGGAGTTAGAAGAAAAAGGGTTTATGCTGCCGGTAACGGAAACGTATTGCCGGCATAAAAAAAGCGCGTATTATGATGATCTACTCGTTATACGTACCACGGCAGGATTAAAACGTTCAATTATGCGTTTTGATTATGAGATATACAGAAAGGATGAACAAGATATTATTTCATCCGGATATACGGTTCATATTTTTATTAGCAATGAAGGTAAAATAATAAGCGCGCCTGATTATATTAAAGCGCTTTTTAAAAAATAAATATATTAATTAGGGAGAAATTATGAAAAGAGTGGAAGCAGGGTTAAAATGCAAATACAGCGTTCAGGCTGTTTATGAAGTTTTAAAACAGGCGGAAATGATACCTAAATGGTCAAATTTTATAAAATCACTAAACAAAGTGGATGAAGACACCTATGAGGTGAATTCAATTTACGACACGTTTAAAATGAAATGGGTTTGCGACGATGCTGAAAAAAAATGCACTATGATTTCCAACCTTGGACAGGGAGACAATGAAGTTTATTTTTCAGTTAGAGTTGAAGACGGCGACACATGGCTTTTTCAAAACGTACCGATATTCTTTATTGAAATGAAAGAAAGTCATATTAAATCGAGTATTAAAAGCACACTAAAAAATCTGCTTAAACACATTAAAGCGTAAGCTAAAAAATAGAGACTATAAAAAATTTTGTGTAAATAACCGGAATTTCTAGAAAATCCCCCCTCATATTTTAAAGAGGCAGATTAAAAACAACGTAAGGCTAAGCAAACCGGGGGATTTCTATTTTATTACCCAGATTTGACGTCAACATGTAGTAAACATAAAAACCGATAGGCAAACATACCTAAAAGCTTCACTCTACTTAGAATTTAAACACAACGTAAATCCTGCCCAAAAATGTCTTGCTGTATTCAATTTTACTTTCATAATCATACCCCGTATCTACTCCGCTTGAACTTATTATATCACCAAGCATATGCCAATTCTGAAGAAGTGATAATGCAAAAGTAAAAGCAACGGAAAAATCAGAAGATATTTGAAAAATAGTATTTATTCCAAATAACCAATACCCCCATGGATCAATTTTAAAATTAGTTGTAACAGAACTTCCACTTACACCAAGATTAAATGAAAATGATGATGCCATTTTATATTCTGCAATTAGTTGAATAATAAATAATTTGGAAAACCTAATTTCGCTTCCAAAACTAAATGTTAATTGAAACAAATGTCTACCTGATTCTTCAAAAAATCCATGTATATAATTTTCTACAGTATGTCTTGCAGGTACCCGCCACCGCCCGGTTAACATATAATTGTACGCTACTCTTAAATCGAAAAAGGGAGTAAAATTACCTAAAGTTTTACTTACGAAAATATTTAAGTGGTAAGCATTTGCGCATGAATGTGAATACGTTTGAAATATTGAGTTTGACATCATTGTATCTGAAAAACTTAATTGAAGGCCGAATTGAACGGTCAGGTTTATACCGTGGTTTTCATCTTGCAATAAGCGCCATTTCCAGTAGAAAATAGGGTTAAAAAAACTCGCTCCGTATATATTATCAAGCTCTTTATCAGTTGATAACTGTATATTCTGCCTATAATAATAAGCGCCCTGCTCTATTCCGACGGACATGTTATAACCAATTCCAACGGATACAATAAGGTTTGCCATTAATAGATTATGCCGTACTTCACCAGTCTTTGAATTATACTCACCCAAACCAATAGTTTTTCCATATGTTTTGGATGTTCCGTTAGTAAACTGAGTATACCAGAATATTCTAAAGTCCCCTGCATAGGGAACCGAAGTTGATAAATATTCAGAGTCATTCATCTTGGTTTTTACCTTGCTTTTTTCAAGCGCAATCTGTCTTTGCTTCTCTCTTTCTGCTGCAGCCATTTGTTCACGCCGCAAACGTTCTTTGCGCGCTTTTTCCAATCTGATTGCCCGCTCTTTGAAGTATTTCTTAACTTCATTCTTGACAATCTTGGCTGCTTCGTCTATCATTACAAACATACCTGTTCCCGTTCCACCGACAACGAGTTTCTCAATAACGAGCTCACTGCCTTTTACATCGTAAACCAACACAACTAAATGAATTTTCGCGTTAATACCGATGCCTTTTATTGAATATTTTCCCGTTAAGATTAAATCCGTGTTAAGCTGTTTACCAACATCGAGTATTTGCTGCCTGTTGTAGATGTTTACAATTTCAGCGCCTTTTGTAGGCTTGGTTTTAAAACCCTGTTTTTTAAGTACGCTGCGCATAGAGTTTTTTAAACTCGTTGCCAGAAACGCATAGTCAGCCGGTATATTAATTTTTTTCAGTTTGAAAAAGGAAAAAGAATAGCTTTCCGGTTTACCCGTTTTATTTATATCAATTTTTTCATTTGATGATTGAGCTGCTGAAAACTGATTGATGAATAAAATAAAAACAATAAAAATAATGGATTTTTTCATATCTGCCCCTAGAAATATTTTCAGATTATTATTTAAAATATATTAAATCCTATTTTTATAAACACGATAAATGATTAGAGAATTTTTGTCAAATACTTTTTTATTCTGCAATATCAGCATCAAAATTAGAAAAGCGCGTTTTTTTTAAACGCGCTTTCAAAGGTTTTCTACATGAAGGTTTCCCGTTTAAAGGAAGTCTAATCTATTAAAAGCTGTATCTAAGCTTTTATAACTTTTTGCAATTCGGCAATACTAAATATAGAGCAAATATTATACCAACAAATATTTATACTATAAATAACCGTAATATAAAAATTTTAAGTTTTATCTTTAAACATTTAAAGATTACAATTGTTTCATTATAACCAAAATTAAAAAATACGGTGCATTTTGATACAAAATATTAAACAATTAAAATCACTTAAATATTTAAAATCAATAACATAAGCTTGAACATTTTTAATGCTTTTCATTTTTTAATTTTTACCGAAAATTTGTATTAAACAACGAATAATTTAATTTTGAGGCTTATATGTCAAAAAAGCACATTATGATAATAGGCGCGGGAATTTTACAGGTTCCGGCAATTCAAATAGCGCATGAAATGGGTTTATCTACAATTGTTACGGACATGAATCCAAATGCTTACGGATTAAAAATTTCCCACCACCCCATTGTTATGTCAACTAAAGATATTGAAGGAACAGTCAGAGCAGCAAGGGAATTAAACAAAACCGTTAAAATTGACGGAGTAATGACAATAGGCACTGACGCATCCATGACAGTTGCCGCGGTTGCTAATGCTTTAAACTTACCGGGGATAAAAACAAGTGTTGCTGAGGCGGCAGTTAATAAAATGAAAATGAGAAATAAATTAAAAACTGCAGGAGTGCCGGTTCCGGAATATAGAAGTGTTTGGTCATATGAAGAACTCGTTAATGCGTTCAAAGAATTATCATGCGAGTGCGTATTAAAGCCAACGGATAATATGGGAGCACGTGGAGTACGCAAAGTAACAAACGAAAAAGAATTAAAACAGGCATTTGAGCTGGCAAAATCCTGCAGCCCGTCAGGAGAATTAATACTTGAAGAATATATGCAGGGTCCGGAATTATCCATAGATGCATTAATATGGAAAGATGAAATTCATATCTGCGGGGTTGCGGACAGAATAATTGAATATCCGCCCTATTTTGTGGAAACAGGACATATTATGCCATCCAACCTTCCGGATGAACAACTGAATAATGCTGTTGATATTTTTAAGAACGGCATTAAAGCTTTAGGCATTGATATAGGCGCGGCAAAGGGAGATATCAAAGTCACTAAAAGCGGAGCTAAAATTGGAGAAATCGCGGCAAGGTTATCGGGCGGGTTTATGTCCGCATATACTTATCCTTATGCAACGGGAGTAAACCTGATTAAAAACGCCATCTGCATTGCTCTTGGAGAGCCACCCAGTGATTTAAAGCCTAAGTTTAACAAAGTCGCAATCGAAAAAGCAATTATTCCCGCATCAGGAAGGGTAAAGAGTATTATTGGAGTAGATGAAGCGTTAAATTTAGAAGGCGTAAAAAATATCTTTCTGAGAGTAGAAGTCGGCGATTATGTAAAAATGCCCATAAATAATATTGAAAAAGCAGGAAATTTAATTTGCGTTGGAGAAAACAGGGACAGCGCATGGGAAGAAATAAATAATGCCCTCGATATTCTAAAAATAAATACGGTAAAAGAAGACGAATTAAACTGGAAAGATATAAAGAAAAAAGCTTTAGAACGGTTTAACGGAACGTGTTTTGTCTGCCCTGAGTGCGACGGAATACAATGCAGAGGCCAATTACCCGGCATGGGAGGAGTTGGAACTTCAGCGTCATTTATAAACAACGTAAAAGAATTACGGAAATATAAACTTATACCTTCATATATACACGATGTAAATAAACCTGATACAACAGCAAATTTTCTCGGTATTGAATTATCAATGCCTGTCCTCGTTGCTCCCATAACAGGCACTAAAACCAACATGGGCGGTGGAATGTCCGAGGAAGAATATGCAAACGCGGTTGTAAGCGGGGCAATATTAAGCAAAACAATCGCTTTCGTGGGGGACGGCGCGACACCGGAAAAATATAAAATAGGCATTGAAGCAGGAGCAGGAAATTCAGGAATGGCAATACCGGTATTTAAACCACGGGAAAATCAAAATGAAATAATCAAACGCGCAAAGTATGCCCGGGATATGGGTTTACCTGCTTTCGGAATTGATATTGATGCTGCGTCATTTTTAACCATGGCATTAAAAGGACAGGCTGTTGAGCCTAAAAGCGTTGAAAAAATTCAGGAAATCACAAAAGCAGTAGGTTTGCCTTTAATATTAAAAGGAATTATGAGTGTCCGTGACGCTCTTTTTGCAGTTAAAGCAGGTGCAGAAGCAATTATTGTTTCAAATCATGGAGGTCGTATTCTCGATGACATGCCCGGAGCAATGGCTGTTTTGCCTGAAATAGTTAAAGCAGTAAAAGGTAAAGTTACTATCATCGCAGACGGCGGAGTAAGAACAGGAACAGATGCAGCCAGATACCTTGCTTTTGGCGCAGACCTTGTAATGATTGGACGGCCCGCTGCAATTGGAGCATTCGGCGGTGATGAGGCTGGAGTAAGTTTCGTTCTGGATAGAATCAAACAGGAACTATTTAAAGTAATGCTATTGACCGGCACTCCTGATATAAAATCATTTAATAAAAACTCTTTTATGCTGGGTGAATAAAATTTCTTAACTTTTTTTTAATTAAATAATTACAGCATTTAAACAAAATCTTAAAAAATAATACTCCAGTTATTGTTATATATAATATACAGATTAATTTCCAGAGTTCATATTAATATCTATTTTGGTATTAATATATAAATATAGAAATACTATAACTTAACGTAAAACATTAAGGAAATTCTTTAATGTTACCCCCCGAATGATAAAAGGCAGCTGTTATTTTCAGTTGCCTTTTATTATTTTATATAAATGTAAAAATTTTATTTCAAAATCATTTCTTGACATTTATTTCAAAAATAATATAATATAATTTCAAAGGAGATTTCTATGGCTGAAAAAAAGAATGATAATAAACAAAAAAATTATTTTAAATACTTATTAATTGCCTTATTCGTTATTGCAATCGCGTTATCAATTTCAAATTTGTTTGAGTGGCCAAGTATGAGTTCCAAAGAAACATATGGACAAACTTTAGAGTCAAAAATCACAGTGCTGAAACAAAGCATAAAAGACCTTGAAAATAGAGTTGATAATCTAAGCTCAAGAAACCTTGCACTTTTTATTCTCGTTTTTATATCTTTGGGCATAAATATTATTATTTTAATAACGCATGTAATAAGTAGAATGAAACAAAATGCAAGTTCAAAAAAATAATCTTAAAATAAATCACATATTGTTTTTAATATTAATCATTACATTATCTTCCTGTTTAAAACAGAAATTTGACCCTCTAAAAAAGCAAAAGGTTGTTAAAAGTAAATATAAAGGCCCTTCCTCTGTTCATTATAATTTTGCTCAGTATATTTATGATAATAAAACCAATAAGCCAAAAATTATTCTAAAGGGTAAAATTGCAAGGTTTTTTAGTTCAAAAGGCAGGGTTGAACTTATAAAAGTCACGATCCTATATCAAAAACCCGGCGAAGAAAAAAAGAAAAAAACTGATAAAAAGAAAATAAAACTATCTCAATTAACTTGTGAAGAAATGACTATTTATGAACGGAAGAAATTATATGAAGCACGGGGTAACGTAGTTATTATTTCAAAAAACGGAATACGTTTAGAAACTGAAAAAATATTTTTCGATGAAAAAAATGAAAAATTATATACAGAAAAAGACGAGAAAGTTAATATCTATCATGAAAACGGTGTTATCACAAGGGGATATCATCTAAGAAGTGACATCGGATTAAATAAAATAATGCTGGACCGGCAAAAAACTGTTGCCCCGGATGATGATAAAGCTAAAAAGAAACACGGTGTATAAATAAAAAGGCAGATATTTTGAAAAAAGTTATTATTATTTTTACAATATTTTTTACAACACTAACTATCATTTCTTCAAGCAACGCGTTATCCAATAATAAATTATTAAGAATTAGAATATTAAATAAACGCATAGCCGGTATTATAGATAAACCTAAAATAATTAACCGTGGAAACGAATTACAGGAAACTGAAAAAAATACTAAAAATAAAGAAAATAAATCTAAAAAACGCAACGCCGGAGATACGCCGGCAGTTGAAGAAAATCAAGGCGGAGATACAAGGCCGATTCCCGAAGGCAGAGAATTTCAAATTAATATTCCAGGAACAAAAAAACGCGTTTTACTGTTTGGAAACACTTCGATTTATTATATAAAAAGAAAAGTATCAGAGTTAAAAACAAATGCTTATGTTAAATCTTTGGATTACGAAATTTATGCTGACCGTTTATTATATTTTGAAAGTTTTCCTAAAAGGAAACTAAAAGACGGTAAACCCGTTGAACAAGCTCAAGCGTGGGGAAATGTAAGAATACTTGAAAAGAAAAAACGGGTTCAAATTTATGGTTCGGCGGCTTATTACTTTCCAAAACGGAAATATATGCGTGTTACAGGCGGTGCGCATATGCTTGATGAAAAGCAGAAAATTGAAGTTCATGGCCAGACCATGGAGAGATATACTAAAAAAAATATTCTCATTGTAACAGGTAATGTTGAATTAAAAAAACCAAAAGACGGCTTACATATAACCGCTTTTAGAATGAGATATAACACAAAAACAAAATTTATGGTATTAACAGGCAATGTGAGAATAACACAGCGTAAAAAAAATTCAAAGCGCTTTATTGCAGGAAGCCGCGTTGTTATAAATGAAGATGAAAAAACAAGGACACAAAAACTAGACATTGACGGTAACGGAATAATCCGCGATTATAAAAAAGGAAAACTTGAAATGACTGCATCGGCAGATGAAATTGACTATTATACAAAAAAAGACAGTAAAGGAAAAAGGATTATTGAAAAAACGAATATGGACGGGCATGTTAGAATAATAACCAAAAAACAGGACATTATGGCTATGAAAGTAGATATGAATAAAGATGAAAAAAAGGATGAATGGGTATTTAATGAAAGAGTATTGATTAAAGATAAAAAAACCAAGGATGAAATCCGGGGCGGATATTTATTTTTTGATAGAAAAAAAGAAATTATGCATGTCTTAAAGAACCCGCAATTATATATTTCTAAGGAAAACGCAACGGTAAATAGTGATGTTTTAAAAAGTTACCGTAAAGATAAGTTAACTCTATTCATCGGGGATGTTGAAATTGTACAGGATGATAAAAGAATATTCGGAGAAAAGGCATTATTGAATGAAAAAATTGATAGAATGAAAATTACCGGAGAACCATTACTTATTGATAAGGAAAATATCACTTATTCAGATGAAATTATATTTTTTACAAAGAAAAAAGAAGTAAGGTTATCGAGTAAATTCCACGGTGTATTAACACCAAAGCAAAAGGATAAAAATGACAAAAACAAAAAACCAGGAAAAAAGCCCAAACTCAGAAAAGATATCCCGGTTGGAGATATTGGCGGTCCAGAAATCTTATAAAAAACGTAAAGTAGTAAAAGGGATTTCCCTTCATATTGAAAGCGGTGAAGTCGTTGGTTTATTAGGCCCAAACGGAGCAGGTAAAACCACAACTTTCTATATGGTAGTAGGCCTTGTTAAACCTGATGACGGTAATGTACTTTTAGACGATGAAAATATTACTAAACTTCCAATGTATCAACGCGCAAGAATGGGAATAGGATATTTGCCTCAGGAAGATTCTGTTTTCCAAAAACTTACGGTTCAGGAAAATATCCTGGCAATATTAGAAATTCAGGACCTTGAAAAATATGAAATGCACCGAAGGCTTGAAGAACTACTCTCCGAATTAGATATAAATCATATAAAAGACTCAAAAGCTTATACTCTATCCGGTGGAGAACGCCGCAGAACTGAAATAGCCAGAGCACTCGCAACACAACCGAAGTTTCTTTTACTTGATGAACCTTTTGCGGGAATTGACCCTATCGCAGTACAGGACATTCAAAAAATTATTGAAGCACTAAAAGAAAAAGGTATAGGTGTATTAATCACTGACCATAATGCCCGCGAAACTTTGCGAATAACGAGCAGGAGTTATATTTTATCCGAGGGCAAAATACGGTTTCAAGGAACTCCGGCTGAACTTGCAAATAATCAGGATGCGAAACTCGTTTACCTTGGCGATTCTTTCAAACTTGATTAGACCGTAATTAGATACTATAAATTTTTTCTTTTATTATTGTATTTTGCATTGTGTTTTAAAACCTGTTTGTAATACTTGCCACGGGCTTTATCTTTTTTTCGTTTTTCATATAAAGACATCTCATTTCTTTGATTTTCCCGCATAAGTTTTAAGTAATTATTATACCGGTCATGCTCTATTTCACCGTTTTCAAGAGCAGATAAAACTGCGCATCCGGGTTCATGAATATGGGTACAATCTTTAAATTCACAATGCTCTGCTAATTCCTGAATAAAACTAAAAGTTTTTTCAATGCCCTGCAGATTGTCAATATTTGAAAATTCTCTCAGTCCCGGTGTATCTATAATAATTGCGCCGCTTTCAAGAATAAAAAGATTTGAAGAAGTTGTAGTGTGTTTACCCTTAAAATCTCCATGCCTAACTTGATTAGTCAGGTTTAAATTTTCTTCCGCCAATGCATTTAGCAAAGAAGATTTGCCTGCGCCTGATTTACCGATAAATAGATGAGTTTGTGATATATCCAGTTCATTTTTTATTAAATCAATGTTATTCCCGTTAATAATGCTGTATGGAATTATTTGAAAATCATGTTCAATTTTTGAATTAAGATTGTCAGAAATTTCTTTTAAAACATTATCATCAACTAAGTCAGACTTACTTAAAAGTAATACCGGAGTAATATTTTCCTGAAATATATTTACAAGATACCGC
>CALGPD010000046.1 GCA_937960625.1 uncultured Spirochaetia bacterium
TTAGTAGAGTGTTTATCTTTGAGGGTATTTTAATTGGAGGTATAGGTGCAGGCCTCGGTGTTATTCTAGGATTATTCTTAACTGTAAATATTGATTCAATAAGTCATTTCATAGAATTTTTAGTAAATTCTTTAAATAAAGTTTGGGCTTATGCCTTAAATCTTCCAATACCGAGAAAATTTGAAATTATGCCTGTTGAAAAATTTTATCTGTCAACTCTTCCGTATAAAATTGAGTTTCTCGATGTATTATTACAAAGTTCAGGCGCTATGCTTGCAGCAATTTTTGCGGCTTATTTTCCTTCCCGAAGGGCTGCTAAAAAAAGGCCTGTTGAAGTATTGCGTTATGAATAAAAAAAACCTTAAATTTCAAAGACTACATTTTAATGATATTAACGAAATATTGGCACTGGAAAATCTAATTTTTCCTTCTCCTTGGACAGAGGAAATGATTGAGCATGAGGCAACGAGTTCATATTCCAATTTTTACGTGCTTAAAAACTTAGATGAAAAAATACTTGCTTACTTTGGTTTATGGGTTGTTATGGATGAAGGCCATATTAATAATTTTGCTGTTCACCCTGATTTCCGTAGAATGAAACTTGGAACTATGTTAATGAGTAAAATTTTCGAAATAGGCAGTAATTTCGGGGTTAATTTGTATTATCTGGAAGTAAGAATTTCCAATGAGTCTGCTATAAATCTATATAAAAAACACGGTTTTATTGAAGCAGGGGTTAGGCGGGGTTATTATATTAATCCTAAAGAAGATGCACTTTTGATGACTAAGTTCGTATAATTTTTTATTCATCCTCAGAATATAAAACTTCTTCCTGTCTTGAGGCAATTCTTTGTTTTTCTTCTTCAATAAGTTGGCGTTCATATTCGTTTATATCTTTTAATCTAATGGCACGGCCGGAATCCTTAACTTTAACAATTGTGTCAGAAAATTGGAATGTTCTCATTATTGTATCTTCAATATCATCAATATTTTGCTGAATCATCATTCTAAATACATTAGGAATATTTTGGTCCCTGATAGTGTAATAATAATCAAGAGCGTCATCCAGCCTACGTTCAGCAACCAGAATTGCCGCGCGGTTTAAAATTTCTTTATATCTGATATACGTTTTATTGTTAAATAAATTTCTAAAAGAATAAGAAAGCCTCACTCTTTTAGGCATTTTTTTGGGCGGCTTTCTTTTTTTCTTTGCTGCATCAAGGTTCGTAAATACAAATTCCCGACCGCCTGTTTCAGTTGTTTTTGCCTCAACTTTTATTCCGTCATCATCTTTGTATGCTCCGCTTATCTGATCTTTTACAGTTTTTTCTTCTCTTTCGACTTCATCAAAAAGATTTTTATTAACATCTTTAAACGGATCAGGGCTTTTTTCGTCTTCATCCTGAAGGTCAGCATATGGGTCATATTGCCCGATTGATTCATCTTTATCATCAAATGAATGCACTTTGAATTCAGTTTCTTTTGCATCCCTCATCCACGGAGTGCCGTCATCTTCTTCCTCTTCAAATTCAGGCATTTTAAGGGTTTCTGCTTCGGGTTTTAATTGCTTTTCTACGCTGTCATATAAATCTTTGTTTTCATCCTTAAAATTTTCAACCGCTTCGGTTAATAACCCTGATAACGCCTGAGTTAAGGCCTGGCTTAATCCTGAATCCATTGCAGGAGGTAAAGCCTGTCCGGCTTGCTGTTCCTGCAATTGTTGTTGTTCTGCCGGAGGAGGTTCCATTCCCGGAATTGGTGCATATTCAAAAGGCTGGCTTCCCGGTGTAGATACATTTGAAAGCGTATCCGCTGCACCCGGTGTTTGTGTAATTCCACCCTTTGAAGCAATTTGCTGTGCTTGAATAACAGGTTGAATTTCAGGGTCCTTAATATTTTTTTCACTTACCCGCAATTCGGGAATTTCTTCACCTGTAAAACTTAGCCCTTGACCGGAATTTTGAGCATCAATCATAAGAACGGGTTCCTGCTGTCCGCCGATGATATTGCTAATATCATCTTCAGTTACTTCAGTAAAATCCGGTAGTTGCTGTTCTATATTCTGGCTGCTGTCTATATTTCCTGAACTGCCGCTGCTTCCTGAAGTTCCGCCACTCTGCTGAATGATTGGTTGTACCGGCGGTGGGGCAATAGAAGGCATGCCGCCGCCTCCAGCTGAACCTCCACCCCCAATTGAAGGCATGGATGGTTGTTGGCTGCTCATTCCTGGAAATTGTTGTACTTGTTTTCTTATTTCATCAATTAAATCAGATAATTTATCATAAGTTCCTTGAATACCCGACATGTCATAGGGAAAGCCTTCTATGCCCTGCATCCCCATTTCAGTTGGGATTGAATAATCACCGGGAACTGCAGGAAACGGAACGGGCATTAATTGCCCCGGGAAACCTCCGGGCATTCCAGAAAAAGAACTGTTCGGAGCGGAAAAATTATCCGGCATAATTTCAGGTTTTTTTTCTGATTTAAATTTATTCTCTTCGCTCAGGGGAAAATTTTGTTCAGTTTTTTCCAATTCATCCTGTATCGATGCAGTTGGTTCCGGTATATATACAGGATAACCCCCTCCGTATGGTGAGTATGGGGTTTCGCCTCCATAAGCCGGGGGCTCCATTTGATAAGGAATTTCAGGTAATTGTTTTTGTTCTTCGGATTGCTTTGTTTTATGCTTTTCTTTATCCTGTTTGTGTTCCTCATCCAACTCTGTGGGTGGAACGAAGTTGTCTGAATACTTAAATTGATGGCCCTGGCCCAGCGAAGGTCTTCTTCTATCTTTATCCGGCAAGCCTGGTGGTTTCCCGTCAATCTCTTCAGGAACAAGATTTACACCTAATGAATTATAATTTCCGTCAGAAGAATTGAAATTTTCCGGTATTTGTTCTTCTTCAGGTTGATATTTAGATTTAGTTTCCGGAAGCTTGCCTGTTTTTTCTGCTTTATCAAAATCAGTGGGAGTTTTTTCCGCGGATGGAGGTAACTCTCCGTCTTTAAGAGAAGAAAAATCATCTATCTGTATATTTGACTCATCCCGCGGTTTTCTTCTTCTGTCTTTTGCTTCCGGCCTTTTGCTGTCAGAACCAAGCTGCACTACTTCACCGTCAACATCTATTTGCTGCTCCTGTTTTTGTTCTATTTTTTGAATATCTTCTGCAGAAGGAGCTGCCAGCTGTTTTTCTTCAATTTCAACTGTTTCAATTTCTTCAATAATTTCAGTAGGCTGTTGCCCCATGCTTTCTACTTGTTTGGGCCTTGTTTTTTCGGCTAATAAGGCCTGAGTTTCTTCAACGGTTTCTTTTTGACTAGGAGTAGTTATCGCTTTTTGTTTTGCAGCTTTTTCAGCATTAACGCTTTGTTTTTTCGTAATTATTTTAGATTTTAATAAATATGGCCGGATTGAATCAATTGTTGAAATGGATTCATGAAAAATATTTTTATCATTTTCTTTAAGCCCGTTTCCAAGTTTTTTAGTTAATTCAACCGCGGATTCAATTTCACCGTTATTAATCGAAGTTCTAATAACTTTCAATATTGCTTTTTGCGACGGCCTTAAATGAATTGTCTCTTCTATGTTTTGTATTAAATCTGTTTCCATTATATATACATTATAATACAGTTCCAAACCAAATTTTCAGAAAATTTATCCGGTTTATTAAACTTTTCTTTTTTATAGATTTTCGGTTAGATTATAAAGTAAAATCTCTTATTTTTTCAGGTTCTTTATAATCATGATGATTTACATATAATCCTATCTGCCTAATAAAGAACTTTTTATTTCTTAATTCTTTATTAAGTTTAGAAAGATCCTCTTCATCAATACCGTTATTTCTATTATTTATTATCGGAATGTAAGGCGGTTTATTGGAATTTTGAAAATATTTTCCGTTTGAATGCAGTAATTGTATTAATTTTTTTAATTTGTTATCTAATTTTATATTACATATCAAAGATTCTTCATCATAGTCTATATCACCTGTTTCAATTTTAATTGAGTTGATTTTCTTAATGGAATTCTCAATATGCTCAACGAGTTTCTTTACGTTGGCATAACTATGTGTTTCTTTAAGAATAATTATTTGAATACTTTTGTTAATATTTTCTCTGGCATAGTTAAATTTAAAATTTTTAATCTTTTTTTCAATAATTCCATCAATTGGTGCATAAATGTAATAATTCATATTTTACTTCACAAAAGTACAAAATTTTTTCTTTAAAATACTTATTATAATTCAAAATGCGAACAGTTTTTATGATTTTTTTCTTAGTATTCTAATTTGTTGTAATGATTATTGACATTTACCTGTTTATTTTGATAAATTAAAACATAGTAACAATAAATTAATAATATAGGAAAGACTATGGCAAAAATTAAAGAAGAAGGATTTCAGGAAGACATTATTGATACAATTCTTGCTGATGATATAAATTTTACAGGAACTTTAAAGTTTTCAAAATTATTAATGATAAAGGGAAATTTTGAGGGAAAAATTATCGCTGAAAACGGACATTTATTTGTTGATAAAGAGGCTTATATTTGCGCGGATATAACTGCTCAAAACGTTTCGAGCAGAGGGAGTATTTACGGCAACGTTAACGTTGAAGACAAATATGAATTGTTTTCTACAGGAATAAGTAAGGGCGATGTTTCAAGCGGCGACCTTTATATTGAAAGCGGAGCAAAATTTAGCGGTAAAAGTAATATGAAAGTTCCTACAAAAAAAAGAACTACTAAAAAAGATAATTCCAAATAGCAATAATAAAAGGTATAAAATTGTCTAGTCAGGTTGCTTTAAAAATAATGAGCGATTTCATACGCTTAAATAATTTACGTTATACACCTCAACGTGAAGAAATTTTAGAAGTATTTTTAGATACAAACAGTCATGTTACAGCCGAAGAACTGTTTAATAAAGTTCATAAGAAATATCCGGATATAGGTATTGCAACCGTACGTAGAGCTCTAAATTTATTTGTAGATTGTAAAATAGCTGCCAGATTAAAATTCTCAGACAATAAATCTGTTTATGAACCAAGTTATGCTCATCATGACCATATGATATGTACAAGATGCGGAAAAATTATTGAATTTAATAATCCGGAAATCGAAAAACTCCAGCAAAATGTTGCCAAGCAAAATAATTTTCAAATCCAGCAGCATAAATTAATTATATATGGACTTTGTAGCCAATGTTCCCAAAATAAATAAACAATATATTTTCCTTTATTGATATTTTATTTTGACAATTATTCATTTGTATGATATAGTCTAATTGAATTTAAAAGAAAATCGAGAGGATATAAAAATGGCAGAATCTCAGGAAATTAACATGAATCAGTTGTTCGAATTTTTTGAAAAATCAACAACCGGATTTATGGAAAAATTAATGAAAGATGATAATTTGTTAAAAATAGCCGGAAAATGGCGGGACAATGCTCTGGATTTCAAAACTTATTTCGATAAAATCATTTCTGAAGCATTGAAGAACATGAATTTACCCAATAAAAAAGATCAAGAAAAAACTTTGCACAAAATCAATATGCTTGAATCACAACTTGCAGATATTTCAGAAAGGCTTGGAAAATTAACCGGAAAAAAATCAAGCACTTCAAAATCAAGCAGTGCAACGAATAAAAGTGCTTCAAACACAAGTAAAACTAACTAACTAAATTGAAAAGTGCGGGTAAATGGACCCTAAAGAATTAGAAATTTTATTTGATAAATTAAAAACAGACTTTGATCAAGCTGTAAATAATCTTGATAAGGGCCTTGATATTATTTTAAATCAGCCAAATCCTGATGTGGGGGTGACTCCGAAATACACAATTCATACGGAGCGGCGGTTGAAAGTTTACCGCTACAAGCAACAAAAAAAGAAAATTTCAAAACCACCTCTTTTAATAATTAATTCGCTGATTAACGGTTATTATATTTTGGATTTATTGCCCGGGTTTTCACTGGTTGATTATCTCGTTAGTAATGGTATTGATATATATACAACGCATTGGGCACGTCCTGAAAACGAAGAGAAAAACGTTAGCTTTGATTATCACATCACCGGGTATTTACACAATGCTGTAGAAGAAATAAAAAGCGATGCAGGAGTTGATAAAGTAAATATTCTAGGATACTGCATGGGTGGTAATCTGGGAATGATATATTCAGCATTGTATCCTGAAAATGTAAATTCTTTTATCTCCTTAGCTGCTCCGGTAGACTTCAAGTTGGGCGGAGTATTATCCACATGGGCAAATGCTGAGGTTGTAAACGTTGAAGAGTTTATTGATGCATTTGGAAACCTTCCCACTCACATTATGGATATGGTTTTTCCATGGATAAAGCCGTCAGAACGTATCAAAGCAACGAGTATACTTTTTAAAAATCCTGAGAACACGTTTTATTCAAAACTTTATAAAGCAATTATGCAATGGCGTGAAGACAACTCACCTTTACCGGGTAACTTTACAAAAAAATATTTAAAAGAACTTTATCAGCAGAATAAGCTTTTTAAAGGGACTTTAAAAATTGACGATAAAACTATTAATCTTAAAGATATTAAGTGCCCGGTGCTAAATATAACTGCAACCAACGATTTTATCACTCCCCCTGAAAGTGCGCGTCCTTTACTCGATATGGTGGGCAGTGATGATAAAGAACCGCTTGAAATAACCGGCGGACACCTTGATATAATATTAAATCTCTTTGCAAGAAAACCTGCTTGGGAAAAACTCCTTGCATGGATAAACAAACATTCGTATAAATAGAATTTAATATTATTGTTCAATTTTATCTACAACGACTTGATATTCGGTGTAAACTTGTGTGCTTCCCGGTCTTTTTGATTTACCCGTTATTTTTATAGACGTGCCATATACCAAAAACTTATCAAATTTGATATTTTCTTTCAAATAAGCAACTATTTCACCTCCATCGGGTAGTAAGATATATTCTATTACCGGGTACTTTTTTTGCGGATTAATCATATGCTGGGCAATCATAACTGACTTTTGGGATATAAACTTTATACGGACACTTTCATTGTTAATTAAATCAGAATATATTTCTATTTCATTATATTCGATTGTTATAACCCTCGATATTAATTAGCAGAAATTGCAACTCGGAAACCCGTTTCTGCTGATGTCCTAAAAGCGTGAATGAAATGCCTAAAAGTTGACGTTGTGTACACAAATAACGTATCAAACGACCCGCCGCGAATAATTACTCTTCTGTTATGTTTTAATGATTTCATACTGTTTACTTTAAACGGTTTAAAGGGATAACGGTCATAGGTTGACATAGTAAGTTCCCAAACGTTGCCATTCATATCGTATAATCCAAAATCGTTTGGTTTATGGCTTCCGATTGGACGCGTTGTTTTATATGGACCGGGGTTTTCCCCGTAAGTTAAATCCTTTTTATCCATTGGCATTGAACCATAAGGGTCGTGTTTTTCCCCGTTTCCGGCAGCGTATTCCCATTCCGCCTCATCAGGTAAACGGACTTTTTTTCCCGTCTCTTGCGACAACCAGTTACAATAAGCAACTGCCGCAAACCATGATACAAAATTAACCGGATGATTTTTTAACTTTTCAGGAAACTTTCCGTCTTTCCAATTGTCAAGATAATCCATATCAACGAGTTTTTTTGCAATTAGTTTTTTCTTATTTTGTTTTTTCCAATGTGGATTGTCATCTAAAAAATATTTATACTGTTGATGAGTAATTTCATATTTGCTTAAATAAAAATTTTTTACATAAACATAGTTTGCGGGATATTCATCGGATTGTTTATTTATATTACTGCCCATTGAAAAATGCCCGCCCTTAATTAGAACCATTTCAGGAATTTTTTTGTTAGTTCCCGAACAAGATATAAATATAAAGACACTTAAAAATAATGATATTCTTTTCAATTTATGCTCCGCAGTTTTGGTAAACATAAAGATAATAAAAATTAAAAACACTGTAAACGTATTTCATTTTATGATATAACTAATAACTACTTTCTTTAAGTACAGCAATGAAAAAAAACCGGAAAATAAATAATTATAAATCTAAGTTTAAAACATTTTTTAATAATTCTTTTCATTTTGTTAAAGATATCGTTATTGAATATTTAGACCGTGATATCACGCTTAAAGCTGCGGGCCTTGCTTTTTATCAACTGCTTATTTTAATCCCGCTAATGGTGCTATTGTTTTTTATCATAGCAAAAATGTTTAATAATCCCGGTATTTATTCTGATATTCTAAAAGTCACGGCTTTTGGTAAAAAACACATAATTAGCGGATTAAAATCAATCACAAAAGGCATTGAAAATAAAGGTTTTGCTCTGGGAATTTTTAGTTTCCTAATTTACTTTTTTTTAATGCGGAAATATTTGCGGGAGCTTATTTTTGCAATTAAAAGAATAATCGGGCAGAAACAGAAAATTCCTGAAACTCTAAAAGCGGGTTTGTTCAGGTATTTAAAAAGCCTGGCTTATCAGTATTTATGGATACTAATATTTATATTAATAATATCCATAAGTTCCCTAATCTCAGGTTTAGCGTATACATCGTATACTTCTTTAACTAAAATGTTCGGCCAAATGCCCATGTTTTTTACTGTAATTCTTAAAACGGTTTTGCTGCTTATACCTATATCGTTTTATTTTTTATTTCATTATTTTCTTTACTGGTATGTTCCTGATATCAGGCCCAAAAAAAGGTTTGCTTTTATTGGGGCGGTTTTTACAACTTCTGTTAACGCATTATTAAGGTTTTTATATAGTTATTATGTTGGTAAAATGTTAAGTTCTTCAGGCACTCTGGTCTTATTTTCTAAAGCAGGGGATACGGTAACCAACGGCTCATTAATAGTGAAAGCAACGTTTAAACTCATTGCAGCTATAGTAATCTGGTTTTTCTTTTCTTCTGTTGTGGTGTTATTGGGAGCAATACTAGTAAGGAAATTAAATTCAGGTTTTGATAGTAGACGAAATAAATAAAAAACAACCGGAGAAATCTCCGGCTGGTTTACTATTTTACTTAGATATTACTTTTTTTAGCCAACAACTGCAATGAATTGAATGGCATCGATGGTTTTAAGGCTTAGGTTTTTTATCTCATCGTTAATAACATCCATATCTGATTCTGAGTAATTTTCGACCATTTTTTTTAGTTTATAATCAGAAAGAATTCTTGAATGTAACTGCCTTAAAACGTTATATATGTTTTCATATTTTTGAATAAAATTATCAAAATTTTCCACTATATTTCTCCTAAATATATAAAGTTAACTTTTAACCATATATCAATAACAATAGTGACATAAAAAAACAAGTTTAATTTTATACAATTTATACTTTTATTAAAAAAACAAGTTAATATTAATAATAATTTAACATTTAATTATTTATTAATAAACCGGTTCATTATTAAATCGTTTTTAATTAATGATAAAAAGAATAAAATGTTTTTAACATTGTTTAATTTAATAAAAAAGCTATGCTGTTTTTATTTGTTGATTTTTTATGAAAATAGTGTATAGTTATTTTATAAAATTATTGGGAGCTGAAAATGAAAACAAAACTTTTAGTATTAATCATCTTTACTGCACTAGTTTATTCCTGCGGCGGAGGCGGAAAGCCGGGTGTATTTGTCGATGGAAAAAAAATAGATTTACCACATGGGTTGGCTGTTAAAGGAACAAAATATAAAGGATATACTTTATATTTATTTAATATGAAAAAAACACAATGCGAAAATGTTATGTCATCTTCAGGAAGGGTTGTTCCTAAAGGTGAAATTACTGTCCGGTTATTTATCCGTGATAAAAATACAGCAACTGCCGGAATCGGCAGCCATAATCAGTTGATGGTTAATATTGAACTTGTTACTGAACCCAAAAACCCCGGAGATAAAATAGTAATGAATGTGCCTTCCGTAATAACCATGAAACCTAGAATAGGGAAATTTAAAGGTAAAACTGTTACAATTCAGGGTAAATTTGAAGGCAAATATTGCGGGCCGATGAATTAATATTGCTTTACAATTGATACCGTAAACAATTATAATTATGATATTTTTACATTCATGTTACGAAAATAAATATTGCCGTGATTTAAATTTATTGCTTTTTGTTTTAACGATATTATATTTTGAGTGATTGTATACGTTACTATGTTTAAAAAAACGAAAAAAATAAAGAGCTATTTTGAGACAAAACATAGTTTTGGTTATTTCCACGGATGGGATAATGTAAGTAATAAATTCGTGGATTTTAACCTGTTAGAAGAAAAACAGAAATTTAGAATAATAAAAAGGAATATCCGGATTTTTAGAAAACCGGATAAATATACTTACAAAGATTTTAAAGAAGTTCAACTTATTTATTTTGGCAAGAATTTATTGGAATAACGTGGAGGAATAATGTCTATTAAGTTTGCAATAAATGGTTTTGGTAGAATCGGAAGAAGTGTATTGCGTTCAATGTTTAAATATTCAAAGTATAATAAACTTGAATGCGTTGCGATTAACGACCTTGGCGATGTTAATACCCTTGCCCATCTATTTAAATATGATTCTGTACATGGTATCTTTGACGGTACCGTTGAAGTTAAAGGTGATAAACTTGTTATAAATAACAAAAAAATTCAGTGCTTAAAACAGCCAAACATTCAAGATTTACCATGGAAAAAACTCGGTGTTGATATTGTGTTAGAGGCAACGGGTTTATTCAGAGATAAAGCCAAAGCCGGACTGCATATTGAAAGCGGTGCAAAAAAAGTAATCATCAGCGCTCCTGGAAAAGACGTTGATTATACCGTTGTTCTCGGTGTAAATGAAGATAAATACGATAATGATAATCATAACGTAATCTCAAACGCGTCATGTACAACGAACTGCCTTGCGCCTGTTGTAAAAGTTCTTTATAAAGAATTTGGATTTGAAAAAGGAATTATGACTACAATTCATTCCTATACAAATGACCAAAGAATTCTTGATATGCCGCATAAAGATTTAAGAAGAGCAAGAGCAGCGGCAATGTCAATGATTCCAACAACCACGGGAGCAGCCAAAGCCGTTGGATTAGTTATTCCAGAGGTTGATGGAAAATTAACCGGAATGGCTGTTAGAGTACCTACTCCTAACGTTTCTTTAGTTGATTTATCAGCATTGCTGCCCAAAACAGTAAGCGTAGAAGATATAAACGCAGCTTTAAAAAAAGCTAGTGAAACTTATTTGAAAGATATACTTGGATATTCAGAAGAACCTTTGGTTTCTGTTGATTATATTGGAAACCCTTTATCTTCCATTGTTGATGCTTTATCAACTTCGAGCATGGGAGATTTGGTTAAAGTAGTATCATGGTATGATAATGAATGGGGATATAGCTCAAGATGCGTAGATTTAATATCATTTTTAGGAAATAAGATTTAGACCAATGAGATTAAAAAAGCAGACCATTTATGATGTAAATCTTAGAAGAAAACGCGTTTTAGTACGTGTTGATTATAACGTTCCTCTTGATAAAGATTTTAACGTTTTGGATAAAACCAAAATTATAGGCTCACTTGAAACTATTAACTATCTGCTAAAGAAAAAATGTAAAGTGATTTTAATGAGCCATATGGGCCGGCCAAAAGGAGAAGTTGTTGAAAGTAAACGTCTATGGCCTGCTGGAAAAGTCTTATCCGAATTATTAAAAAAACCCGTTAAAATTTTGGATGACTGTGTCGGCTCTGAAGTTGAAAATGCTATCAATAACATAAAACGCGGACAGATTATTTTACTTGAAAACTTAAGGTTTCATCCCGGGGAAGAAAATAACGATCCTGAATTTAGTAAAAAACTCGCTTCATATGGTGAGATTTTCGTTCAGGACGCTTTCGGCACTGCTCACCGCGCGCATGCATCAACTGTAGGTGTAACCGAACACCTTCCCAGTGTTGCGGGTTTACTCGTTGATAAGGAATTCACTTATCTTAGAATGACTTTAAAAAAACCCGAACGCCCGTTTCTGCTCGTTTTAGGTGGAGCAAAGGTATCGAGTAAAATAGGAATAATAGACGCATTATTGCCTAAAATTGATACTCTACTAATCGGCGGCGGAATGTGCTACACTTTTCTAAAAGCGCTTGGTTATGAAATAGGCAACTCTTTATTAGAAGTTGAAAAAATAGATGAAGCAAAAAAAATAATGGCGCACGCCAAAGAATACGGCGTAGATTTAATCTTGCCTGAAGACTTTATCGTTACGGACAGCTTAAACCCGCCAGGAGCTCCGCGGGTAGTAGAAGCAATGAATATTCAAGACGGTGATATTGGGGTTGATTTAGGCCCACGCTCAATACTAAAGTTTGAAGAGGCAATAATACCGGCTAAAACCGTGTTCTGGAACGGCCCTATGGGAGTATTTGAAGTAACTGATTACAGTAAAGGCACTTACGAAATAGCACGTTACTTATCAGACTTAAGAACATTCACCGTGGTTGGCGGCGGAGAATCTGCAACGGTAGTAAACGACCTGAAACTTTCCGACAAGTTTCAACACGTTTCCACAGGGGGCGGAGCAACGCTTAAATTTATCGAAGGCCACGACATGCCCGCGCTTGACGTTTTAGACGACCTCGTTGACAACGATTAATTTTCCTTCTGATACTTGATTTTTGATGTAGCAAATCATATACTGTAAAAGAGTCCATAGAGTTTTTAAACTAAAATAACGTAAAAAGTTTTGCTGTATATTTATGTATAAAGAAATCATACTAATTATAACCCTAACCATACTCATCCTTTACTGCTCTGAGGAAAAAAGACAACCAAAGATTAAATTCAAAACCGCATACACCAACGTAATTGCGTTGTATGCCCGGAGCAAACCGTCTTTGAAAAGTAAGAAGATAAACCTCTTGCCATTTGGAACTAAAATTAAAGTTAGAAAAACAAAATTTACCTCGGTGTATCAAGGGCATAAGGCGCACTGGTATTATGAGCATTATACTAAAGGGTACGTGTTTGGAAAGTACATTCAGAAGACCTTACCTAAGAAAAACATTGAGTTTAAGATGAATTTGAATGCAACTAATGGGGGGTTCAGCGCATTTGTTTCATCAGATGAAAAAATTTTCTTATCAAAGAATAAATTTAAATATTTCATCAAGGAACACATTTCTGTGAAAGCTATTAATAAATACATATATAAAGGGATATACCGACTAAAGGGAAGTAAAATCATTTTACAATCTTCTTATACATATAAAAAGGCAAAAATAAATCCCACTAGCAGCACAGGTAGTAAAACAAAAATTTCTTCTCCCAAAAAAAATAAATTGAATTTGATATTTATTAACTATATTCCCGGATTTCTTAAAGAACGTGATAATAAAGTACTTAATAAAAACAAATACTTTTTAGATAGAAAGTATAAATCTTTTATCTCCAGTAAACATTTAGCAATAGAAAAAAGAGGTACAGACGCAAGAATAACCAGATATGGTTATTTCCATTATTGACATTTGAATTAATGTCGGTTATCATTTCAGCATAGTTAGATTATATTTTGAACTTAATATTCGGAGAAAACATGAATATTCCTAAAAAACAAATAATAGATATGATTAATAATTTTCCGGGAAATGTTGATATTGAAGAGTTTATCTACAGATTATATCTAAAAGAAAAACTTATTGCGGCTGAAGAAAACGTAAATAATGGAGAAACAATTTCTCATGAAGATTTTATTAAGGAGACCGAATCCTGGATAAAAAAATAGTTTGGGCAAAAAACGCTGTAAATGATCTTAAGGACATTTATAATTTCATTCTTAAAGATTCGGAAAAGTATGCAAAGATACAAATTGATAAAATTAAGAAAACTGTACTTAAATTGAAAGATTTTCCTAATATGGGGCGAATATTACCGGAATTTCCTGATTTGCAATATAAAGAAATCATTATTGGTAATTTAAGAGTTATTTATAAATTTTTTGAAAAATTAGATAGTATTATAATATTAGCCGTTGTTCACGGAAACAGAATGCTCAATGGTGATTTTTTAAAATAAAAGTATTTGAAAGATTTGAATTAAATTAATCAATTGGGCTATTTCCATTATTGACATTTAAACCAAACCAATGTATAATCGTTGTATCAACTAGCTTAGTTCGATAATATACTTTTTATATTAAATACTATGAATGATATTATAAACGAAAAAATCATAAACTACTTAAAAAAATACAATCCAAGTAAAATAGCACTTTTCGGCTCATATGCACGAAACGAGGACAACGAGAATAGTGATATAGATATTTTGATAGATTTTAATGGAAAAATATCACTGTTTGACCTTGGGGGAATTAAGTATGATTTAACTGAAATTTTAAACAGGCCAGTTGATATATTAACAAATAACTCCATTAATGTTAAAATTAAGGATAATGTTTTTAAGGATTTAAAAATCATTTATGGATAGTGGAAACGATTTCATCTACCTTGAACACATTCTTGAATCAATAATAAAAATAGAAAAATATGCTTTGAATATTTCATTTGATGAATTTATGTATAATGATTTAATTCAAGACGCTGTAATTAGAAATTTTCAGGCTATCGGGGAAACAGCCAAAGTATTATAA
This sequence comes from uncultured Spirochaetia bacterium, assembly GCA_937960625.1. Lineage (GTDB taxonomy): Bacteria > Spirochaetota > CALGPD01 > CALGPD01 > CALGPD01 > CALGPD01. The sequence continues at coordinate 14,638 of CALGPD010000046.1, forward strand.
AATAATTTTATAAATGAAAATCCCATAGTTCCTTGAAGAAAAATCACAGGCATGAGAGATATTTTGGTTCACAATTATTTTGGTATAGATTTTACTGCTGTTTGGGAAACTATACAATCTGATTTAATAGAGTTAAAGATGCAAATAAAATCACTTTTAGATAATCAATGATTCAGGGAAAGCTTTTTAAAGAATTTGTTAAAAGCCTTGATTATTATTTGCAAAGTTTTATAATAAATTTTGCTAATTTAATATCTGATATGGTAAAAAATGCTTAGAAAAATAATTTTGATATTAATCCTAACAGCCATCTTTATTTCCTGCTCGGAAACGAAAAAACCCGTTAAAAAAAAGCACGATAACGTGTTTACTAATATCAGGGCATGTTTTGTATACAAAAAACCTTCCCTAAAAAGCGAAAAAATTAATTTTCTCCCTTTTGGTACTAAACTTAAAGTAAAAAAGGCCATATCCGCAGCAACGTTTAAGGGAAAAAAAACCCGTTGGTATTATGGATATAATATCCGAGGTTATGTTTTGGCATCCCAAGTTCAGAAAACCCTGCCTGCTAAAGACGTTAATTTAAAAATATTTATTAATTCAGGTTCTGGGAAATTGAATACGGATTTATTTACAAGGTATAAAGGAAAAATCGTTTTATCCAAAAATAATTTCAGGTTTTATATTTCTTTTAAAAGCCCTGAATATTCTCAAGATTACTATCATGGGGGAGTTTATAAAATCCGGGGCGAGAAAATAATTCTGCAATCTAAATATTGTTTTAAAAAAATATTCGGAGGCAGTTATAAAATTCAAAACAAAATAGCTTTTCCTAAATTAAAAAATTTTAAATTATTATATGTAGATTTTTTACCCGGGTTTATTTATGACAAGGATAAAAAAGTTCTTGATAAAAAGAAATACTATTTGAACAGAAGAAAAAAGTTTTTTATTTCACATCAAGATTTAGAAAAAATGGAAACGGGAAAAGGCTGGTCAACCAAAATCGGATATTTTTATTATTGAAAAACTAAATTGATTAGTTTTTCTTGACCTAAAACTAAATATTTCTTATTTTTGTACATAAATCTGTACAGAAGAGGTTTAAATGCTATCAACGAATATTTCAGATTTTAGAAAGCACCTTAAAACCTATCTTGATAATGTAATGGAAAACTATGAAACGTTAATCATAAACCGCGATAAAAATCGCGGAGTCGTTATAATTTCACTGGATGAATATAATTCGTTGCTTGCAACAAATCATGAATTATCATCAAAAACAAATCAAGAACGACTAGACTCTGCTATAAAAAAAATCCAAAATAATTCCGGCTTTACAAAAGAGTTATATGAAACATGAAATATATTTTCGTTGATGAATCATGGGAAGACTATATATATTGGCAAAAAACTGATAAAAAAATGCTAAAAAGGATAAACGCGTTAATAAAAGATATTACAATAAATCCTCTTACTGGTATGGGAAAGCCTGAGCCTTTGAAATACAAATATAGTGGGTTTTGGTCCAGAAGAATAGATAATATCCATAGACTAATCTATCAAGTAAAAGACGATGAAATACGTATCGTTAAATACCGGTTTCATTACGACTAATTAATGTGTTTGAATTTAAATCAAAAGTCTATATTTATCGCTAAAATCATATTAAGCAAAAATACATAATTTTGCAAAAAATACTTGGAAATTAAAATTGTTTACAAACATTTATTATATTTAACCTTATTCTTTTAAGTTTTAACTGATTATGTCAATAAAATGGATACCTGAAAACGTAATTCAACATTATTTAATTAATCCTAAAAATCAGGATAAAATTAGTATAAATGAAACTTTTAACGTTGATTGTGTGGTTTCTTTGAACCTTGATATTGGTTGTGGAAACGGCCATTTTCTCGTTGATATTGCTAAAGAGAACCCTGATAGATTTTATATAGGTATTGAAATAAAATTTGAACGCGTTTGCAAGACAATTTCTAAACTTTCAAAGCGCAATATTGAAAATGTAAGAATGTATCATGGCGATGCTCTTAATTTTATCAATAAAAACCTTGGTGATAATATAATAGATAACGTATATTATAATTTTCCTGACCCCTGGCCCAAAAGACGGCACCATAAAAAACGTTTATTTAATGCAGAGTTTTTAAACATTTTATGCCGAATATTAAAACACAACGGTGTATTTACATGTGCAACGGATCATAAAGAATATCTTGAATGGATGCTTGGTTTTATTGAAAAAGATGAAAAATTTGAGCACGTGTTTGCGGAAAAGATTTCTAATAATATACCGGGATATCACAGCACCTTGTTTGAGGAAAAATGGCGTGAAATGGGTAAAAAAATTTATTATTTCCGCATAATAAAAAAGTGATTTAAATTCTTTTAAGTTTAATTTTTTCTTGAATTTATTTTTTTTATAATATAAAATGAAATTATAAATTAATATGTTAAACAATTTTGTGTCTTTGTCTAATAAAATTAAGGAGCGCTACATGAAGAGATTTCTATCTTTATTAATTATTGTAACATTAATGTTTGCTACAGTTGTTTTGTTTAGCGGCCAACCGCCCCAAAACAACGATAATAAGCAAAATAAAAAATCAGCATATCAAACTCAATCCGAAAATGATTTCCGGCCTAAAAAATTGGATAAAGGTTATTACAGTGAAGTAATGTATACTAAAGAAACTTACGCTGTTTGGCCTAAAAATTATTCTACAGTATATATTAGGCCATATGGATATGGTACGGTTAGAAGGTTTTCAGTAATAACTCACCGGCCCAAAATGATAATTTATCAAGGTAACCTTCCTCATAGGGGAGTAAAATTTACAACACTTTTTCCCGTTGTTCATTTTATATACATTGCGAACCCGGGAGACAGTGGAGCAATGCAGATAATCTACCAGCCTCAAGCAGAGTCACAAAAACTTTCTCAATATGATAGAGTTCACCTTGCAACACTTTATGCCAAAGAAGCTGACAGACAGCACTATGAACGCGTTGAAAAAATTCTTGAAAAAAGAAAAAAAGATAAGGAAGAACGCGACAGAAAATTTGAAGAGCAAAATAAAAAGAAAACTAATCAATAATTATAAACTTAAAATCAGCTGCCGAAAAAAGCAGCTGTTTTTTTTTCACAAAAAACTTTAAAAGCATTCATTCCATTTTAAAATTATCTACACAAAATTTATTATTGATTTTTATTCTATTACTGATTATAAAAAAGCATGGCTGATGATAAATTACTTCAGATAGGCGAACTGGCGGAAAAATGCGGGGTCTCTGTACAAACAATTAGATATTACAGTAAAATCGGTTTACTTAAACCGGATTATATTGATGAACAAACAAATTATAGATATTATTCGCCGGATAAATCTTTTCTCATTGTAAATACTTTATTATTAAAATCAGCGGGGTTTAAACTATCAGAAATAAAAGAGTTTTTCAAAAAGGGAACTATAAAAGAAGTAATAAAAACGTATAATTCCAAACTCAGTAGAATTAATCAGGATATTAATAAACTATACGAAACCAGAACTCAGGTAGAATATTATCTTAAATTCTTCTCACTAATGCTTGAACAGGATACCAACTATAAGACAACTGAGTTTAATAAAATTACTACGATAGAAATACCGGATAAAAAAATTATATATGTAAGAGATGAAATACTATTTGATTACCCCACAACAATGCTTATTTATAATCAATTAATCAAAAGGATTTTTGAAATTAAAGCTGAAGTTGATAATCATATTTTATCTATTTTTCACCATGATTATAAAGATTTATATCATAAAAAAATCAATTTTGAATTAGCCATGGAAATACAAAATAACATTAACCATAAAGATTATATTCGCACTATTCCAGGAAAAAAATACATTAAATGCCTTCACAAGGGAAAGTATCCTTCTTCGATACAAACTTATAATGAGATGCTTGAATATGCGGATAAAACAGAATTAAAGCAATCAGGCCCGGTGATGCATTATTTGCTCGTTCCCATTGCCTCGGCAAAACAACCGGAAAACACGGTGTTTGAAATCTATATGCCTGTTGAATAAATGAATCTTACTAATTATCCCCCATAAACAATGCTCGGTTTTTATAAATGTACAAAATGCCGCTATAAACCGTGATAAAAGTCGTTATTGTCATTAAAAACAAAGGAGTATATACAATAAATGTTTCAATATTTAAAAAATACGTTTTAAAGATTTCTATTATTGACATTCCGAGAGGTCCTGTTATAGGTGTTTTAATATATGCCCGCACAATTAATAAAATTAATATAGTGGTAATAGTAACGAGTTGCAAGGTTGTTTTAGTTTTACCCAGCCAAAGTGTTTTAACTTCCTGATGTCTTGATATTGCGTATATCCGTAAGTAAGTAATAATAAACTCACGTGATATTATTAAAAACACCATCCAAAAAGGAAACAAATCTCTTTGAAGACTCGGCAGGGCAATGAAAGCAGCTCCAACGAATAATTTATCAGCCAGCGGGTCCATAAAATTTCCGAATTTTGTTTGCTGATTAAGTTTTCTGGCAAGCATTCCGTCAAAAAAATCAGTAATAGAAGCAAGGAGAAATATACATAAAGATACAAGTTTTGCCTGCCATGAATCTTTAAACAAAAAGATTAAAAACGGTATTATTAAAAAAATTCTGAATAAGGTTAATATGTTTGGAATATTCCATATTTCATTTTTTTGTTTATTCATATTTCTTCTGCGTATAAATCGTATTCCTGGCTCTCTGTAATTTTTATGTTAATAAAATCTCCGGGCAGTGCTTGTGAATTACTAACTAATATTAGTCCGTCTACTTCCGGTGCTTCATATACACTCCTGCAAATTCTTTCTCCGTCTTCCCATACATCTTCAACAAGCGCAGGGCATTCTGTCCCAACACGTTTAGCTAAAAGCCCTGCTGATATATCCATTTGCAGTTCCATAATTTCATGATAACGTTCACTTTTGGTTTCACCATCAACTTTATTATCAAGGTTGAATGCTTCAGTACCCTCTTCATCAGAATACTCAAATACACCCAGCCTGTCAAATTTTATTTCTTCAACCCTGTTATATAAATTTTGAAAAGCATTTTCATCCTCGCCCGGAAAACCTACAATTAATGTACTTCTAACTGCAATCCCGGGAATTCTTTCGCGTAAATTTGAAATCAGGCCAAGGTATTTTTCATAGCTGCCCCATCTTTTCATTAATTTTAAAACGTTATTATCAAGATGCTGTAGGGGTAAATCAATATACGGGCATATTTTTTTGTTTTTTGCTATTAAATCCATTAAATCATTATCTATTCCGTCGGGATACGTATATAAAAGGCGCAGCCATTTAATTTCGTCAATTTTGCATAACTCTTTCAATAATGTAACCAAATTTGCATTTATATCTATCCCATATGCGGTTAAGTCTTGAGCAACCAAATTTACTTCTTTAATGCCCTTAGAACTTAAATAATTTGCCTCAGCAATAAGCTCATCAATACTATAACTATTAAAAGGGCCTTTGAATGAAGGAATAGTACAAAACGAACACTTTCTGGAGCATCCGTCTGCAATTTTTAAATAAGCCTGCCCTTTTGGAGTAACTATGTATCTTGGAATTTTTTCTTCATAAAAACTATTAGCATTTAATTTTTGGATAAACTCCGGCATATTTTTAATACTAATAATATAATCTGCTTCAGTAAGTTCTTTTCTAAGTTCATTTTTATACATATCAACCAAGCATCCGGTAACAACGAGTTTTTCCAGTTTACCATCTTGTTTTAATGTTGAATAATCCATTATTATATCAATAGCTTCTTCCCTGGCAGGAAGAATGAAGCTACACGTATTTATTACTATTATTTGAGCAGATACAGGATTATCTGTTATTTCATAACCGGAGTTTATAAATTCTGCTATTATTTTTTCAGAATCTACTAAATTTTTTGCGCAGCCGAGGTTTTCTACAAAAACAAGCATAACGTTTTAGCGGTTAATTTCCCATTTTATTTCAGTTTTACCTGACTGGCTTTTGTCAACCCAGAACCTTAATTTTGCAATAGCTCCGGCATTGGCGAGTCTTTTTGTTTGAATGTCTCTTCCGTTTACTTTTATTTTTAAACCGAAAACATTCGTAGTATCAAGAGTAATTTTTGAATTAGCAACAAGATTTTTAGTTTGATTTCTATTTAATCTTAAAGTTTGTATTTCAGATGAATCATCTCTTTTTACCCAGATATAAATTGCGGTATCTCTTTGCATGGAATTAGTTAATGTAATATTTAACTTAACATCTACATTGGATTGCTGTGTGTTTGTTTGTTGATTATTTGTATTGTTTTCTTTATTATTTTCGTTAGTATTTTCATTGTTTTTCTGATTAGGATTATTTTGCTGAAGTTGAGTTAACGTTGCCTGATCCGGTTTAGTATATGGAAAATAGTCATAATACCTCTGGCTTTCATAGGCAGTATCAATTTTCTTTATAAAAACCTTAACCTGAGCTGTATTTGGTATTTTTTCGATACCGATTGAAAAATCATATGTTTTATTTCTTTCCGCATCAAACCTTAACTCTTTATTCGCCTCAATTTTATATTCTTTTCTCATATTAACGAGAAAATCGTTATCTCCAATACTTGAAAACATAATATCCACGGATTTTTCACTAATTTTTTTGAATTCAATTGAAAGCTTTTTGTTTCCGATTTGAAGATATACTTTGTCCCCTATTGCTTTTGTTGAATAAATCGGAAGGGTGTCAAATTTCACGTTTTCGTTTTGATTTTCTTTTTGTGCGTTGTTTTTATTATCTGTATTTTCTGCAGTAATGTTTTGGTTATTTTTATTATCAGGTTTATTCGTTTTTCCTCTTAGAAAAAAATAAACACCGGCAATAATACCAATTATTAAAACTATGAATAATATTATAGGAATTGGATTAAGCTGTGGTTTGGTCGGTGCAACGAGTTCTTCAATCGGTGTTTCGGATTCCGCAATCTGGTTTGTATAAAAAAGCTTAATAACTTTTTCAGGGTCAACTTTTAAAAACTCGGCATAATTTCTAATAAAACCAACAGTATAAGCTTCTCCGGGAAATACACTGAAATCATTATTTTCAATTGCCTTAATAAATTTCGAACCTATATTAGTTTGAACTGCTACATCTTTAACAGTCAATCCTTTTTCTTCTCTGGCTTTTTTAAAAACCTCGCCTAAATTATCCATATCCACCTCATTATTTTCCTGAAACCAGAGGATTTCTAAAAATCTGGGCATCCTTGGGAACCCGGAAAACAAAATGTTTGTTATCAATATCTACATTGAGTTTAATATTCGTTCTGATTAATTCAAATACTTGATTTTCTATTGTAATAGCTCTTGCTTTTGCTATAAATCCGTCATTTCTAACAAAAAGTAGTATTTCTTTAAAACCTGTAAAAGACCTAGGTTTAAACAATCTTAGTACGCGTACTTTTGATTTTAAGCCGGCTTCGGTTTTTAGGCTATTATCTCCTTTATAAAAGGAATAATTATATTTATTAATAAGCCTGCGAATTCCTAAACCCGAACCTGAATAAGCAATATTTCCTGATATCTTTTTAATATCCTGGTCAACAACAGCTTTAATGGAAGGAAGATAAGCCCATAATTGGTCTCCATCCATTAGTATTGTTTTGGTTTCAATTTTAAAACCACCAGCATAATAACCGAAAATCATTTTAAACTTATTCGGAGATTTATAAAAAAATACTCCTCTTTCAACATAACGCCCTTTTATTAAAGTAAAGTTTCCTGTTATGGTTTTGGTCTTCTTAAAAAAGTTTTGAATTCTTTTAACAAGAGCTTCTTTTGTTAATACGTTTGCGGAAAACAATGATTTTGTCTGCATAATCAGAAAACTCATTGATAAAAGAATTACTACTATTAGTTTTTTTATTAAAATAATCTTTTTACTTTTCATCATAATAATATAATTTGTTTCCTTAAAAAAGGTTAATATGGATATACATCAATTAAAACTTCTCTGGGTTTACTTCCCTGTGCAGGACCGACTATACCTTCACTCTCCATATATTCAACCATACGCGCTGCTCTATTATATCCTATCTGAAGACGCCTTTGTAAATAAGAAGCACTAGCTTTTTGTTCATCTACAACTATTCTTACAGCATCGTGATAAATTGGTTCATCACTATCTGATAATGCTTCAAGAATATTTTCGTTTTCTTCTTCAACGTAAACCTCTTCAATATAGTCAGGTTCGCAGGTCGAACGTAAATACTCTGTAACCTTTTCTACCTCTTTATCGGAAACAAAAGCTCCCTGTAATCTTATTGCAGCACCCGCTTCAACAAACCCCGGCTGGTAAAAAAGCATATCTCCTTTACCCAGCAGTTTTTCTGCTCCTGAACTGTCTAAAATAATCCGGGATTCCATTTTCGTTGCCACTGTAAAAGCAATACGGGGTTGGAAATTAGCTTTAATTATCCCCGTAATAATATCCGCTCTAGGGCTTTGTGTGGCAAAAATTAAATGTATTCCTGCTGCACGGGCTTTAGCTGCTAAACGCGCAACCACGTTCTCGATTTCCTTGCGCGCTATTAGCATTAAATCCGCAAGCTCATCGATTATAATTACAATATAATGAAGTCTATCATACTCGGCTATACCATTTTGTGCATTTTCTTCAATTTTTTCGTTGAAACTTTTAATATCTCGGCAACCCGCTTCTTCCAGTAATTCATAACGTCTTTCCATTTCATCAACTGCCCAATTCAATGCCATAGCAGCTTTTTTAGCATCCGTTACAACAGGAGCTAGTAAATGCGGTATTTCGCTATAAGAATTCATTTCAACGCGTTTGGGGTCAACCAAAATCAAGCGTAATTCTTCAGGCCTCATCTGATATAAAAGCGAACAAAGTATGCTGTTTATACAAACACTTTTTCCTGAACCCGTTGTACCGGCTATTAATAAGTGCGGCATTGAAGATAAATCCCCAATTATTGTTTTTCCGCTAATATCTTTACCTAAAACTAACGGCAATCTGGCTTTACTATGGTTAAAAGTTTTCGTGTTTAGTAAATCACCGAGTAAAACGTTATTTCTCGTTAAATTCGGCACTTCCACACCTATTGCCTGCTTACCAGGAATAGGCGCGATAACCCTTACCTTTTTAGCAGCAAGTGAATATGCAATATTATCCGCAAGAGATTCAATTTTACCCATTTTAATTCCAGGCGCTACTTCAAACTCATACCGGGTAATTACAGGCCCGCGGTAACAACGGATTAAACGAGTTAACTCTATTTTAAATTCGTTTAGTGTATCAATAATTCTCTCTGCTGTTTCTTCAAGTTCTTTTCTATGGTCTTCTAATTTTTCTTCTTCTGATATAAATAAAATATCCATTGGAGGTTTTTTATACTTTTTAAACGGATTTACTTTTTCCTGTTCTTTTACTTCCTGCTCTGTCTTGCTTTTTTCTTCGATTTTATATTTTGGTATTATCTGATTGGTACTGTCTTCTTTTATTTCCTCAACATAACTTACCGGCTCGTTTTGTATATTATTTTGGCCAGCATGTTCTTCTTCAATTTCAGGTGTATTATTTTCATCATGCTCTTCAATTATCTGCTTGCCGGATGAATCAAATGTGCATTGCTCAAAATCTACGTTGTCTTCTTCTATTTCAATATCGATTTCTCTTTCATCAGTGATGTGTCCCGGCTCATCAATAAAATCATCATCTTCGCCAAACATTTCAATACCAAATTCATTCCTTTTTAAAGGAATGCTTACATTATTAAAGAATTCATTTGTTCCTTGAGCGGTAATTGTTTTTCCATCTGTATTATTTTCTATGCCTGCATTTATTGCCTGCTTTTTCTTTTTACTTTCAATCTTACTTGAAATATCTGCAAATTTCTTTTCAAGTTCTTTAAGGGATTCATCTAAAAATTCGTTACTGTCCTCAGTCTCTTCATTTACCGGACTCTCCACATAAGCATTATTAGCTATTATTTCTTCGCCAGGGTCTTTAGCAATAACCCTGTTAATTATTTCGTTGTTAACCTGAGGCTCTACATTAATTTGCGCGGCGAATTTATTTTTTATGGCCCCAATAAAACCGGAAATCTTTTCTCCTATGGTTGATACAGGTTTGTCTTTTTTTATAATATTCTGTGACGTTAATTCCCGATGCTGCGTATATTGTTCTGCAGTATCATTAACATGAGTTTTTTCTATTTTTACAAGCTCACCTTGTTCGTTTTCCTGAACCTTCATAACTGTTAATAAGGGTGTACCTGTTGATTTTCCTTTTTTCTTGAGAATGCCTTTGGGAAGGTTGATATTGTTTATTTCATATTTTGAAGCTGAATGTATATTAAAAAGCAATTTTTTGAATAACCCTGTTACCGTAAACAATCCGGTGAACTTGGATATGCCTATTAATAAAAGTATTACTGTTAATAAATACCCGCCGATTTTACCAGTTAATCTATATATTATCTGACCGAAAAAGCCGCCTAAAAACCCTCCGGTTTCGGGCCCGAACTGCGCGTTGTAAATACTTAAAAGCAAAGCACCTGCCCAGATTAAAAACAATATTCCCGCTCCTATTGAAAGAGTGCGTTTTTTTATATTCTTACCAGCGAATAAAATGTAAAGCGGCGTTATTGCAAGTATCATCATAACAATATACGCGGTTTTCCCGAATATTTGGAAAAACACAAAGGAGATATACACTCCGATATGCCCCATCCAGTTTTGAACCTGATAATTTAAACGCGTTTTGATTCCCATATAGTCTTCAGCGCTGTAACTGACTATACTTGCTAGAATTGTTAAAATACTTATAGTTACAACGAGTATAAGAAACTCTTTCTTAAATGATTTTTTATCGCCTGACGTTTTAGTGTTCATAACCCTCTCCAATGAAGAACTATTGATATTATTCCCATAATGATTACATAGTAACCGAAATAATGAAGCTTGCCTTTTTTAATAAAATTTAAAAGAACTTTTAGCGCAAAATATCCGGTAATGAACGCGGATAAAAACCCTAAAATAAAAACATGCGCCCCTGTGCCTGAAATACCAGATGACGTTATCTCCAGACCCGCAGCACCGAGTATAGCCGGTATCGCGATTAAAAATGAAAACTCTCCTGCCTTTTCCCTGCTTATGCCTGTGTACCTGCACGCTGCAATTGTTGTTCCGCTTCTTGATAAACCCGGAGATATTGCAAGCCCCTGCATAATGCCGATGAATATAGCACGGAGAAAACCAATCCTTTTATACTCTGTGATGCTTTCTTTTTTAAACGCTTTTATTAAGAACAGCATTAACGCTGTTGCAAAAAACATTATACCGATAAAAAGCAGGTTTGATTCCATTTTTACGAAATACTTTCTTAAAAAAAACCCCATTGCCGCTGTAGGTATCGTCGCTGTAATTATTAACACAACGAGTTTAAGGTTATTGCTCTCTTTTACGTTTTCGTATTCCTTTTTACTGAACAATGATTTGAAAATATTTACAATTACTTTCCAAAACACAATTATAACAGCAATTGCCGTTGCAAGGTGCACCATAACGTTGAATAGATGCAATTCTGCGGCAGTCATTCCCATATTATGGCCGAAAATCTTTTCAAAAAACGCGAGATGGCCTGACGAACTAACGGGGAAAAACTCTGTGATTCCCTGTAATATACCGAGTAAAATGCTGATTAGTGCTTTCATAATAAGCGTATCGGTTTATTTTTAAATTGGATTAGCCGGATTTTTATAAAAATTACGTTTACTATAGATGATATTAGGGAGAGGGAATTAATTAAAATCAACATTATATAAATAGTTAAAACTCAAGTTATAAAAATTTTGAAAATTATTTATATATGTTTATAATAGAACCAAGTTATTAATTCATTTGGAGGCAAATTAATGCCACAAAAAAGCATGCGATATATGATTTTGATAATTTTTTCGTTGCTTTTATTAAGCTTCTGCACTGCAAAACAGGACGGCAACAGGGAAGCCAAAAATAAAACGGAAATTAAAAAATTGACTTTAGAAAACGTATTATCACAAATACATGCGCATAAAAAAAGTAAAAATACTTCCGGAAAAATTAAAGCATTCAAAATAGCTGAACAGGCGAAAAAAATGCACAAACAAAAGAAATTCAAAAGGGCATTAAAAAGATGGATAAAAGTGTTTTCGCTTTATGCTACAGGAAATTGGTATTATAAACTAGGTAACACATTGTTCAATTTAAAAAAGTATGATAATGCAATTAAAGCTTATGACCTTGCTATTAAAATAAATTACAGTAAACCGTATTTAGCGTATTATAATACTGCCTGTGCTTATAGCAATCTAAAAGACGAAAAGAATGGCAAAGAGTTTTTAATAAAAGCAATAGAAATGGGTTATTCGGCAATTTATTATTTAAGAAAAGACCCTGATTTAGCATATTTGAGAAGTAAAATTGATATGGAAAAATTAATAAAAACCATTGGCTACCGTTCACTAACATTATCTGTTTTGCATGCAAACAAAAAGATTAAAAATAAAAGCGGTATGGAAAAGGCTAAAGAACTGTTAAGGCAGGCAACAAAGTTTTATGAAAATAAAAAATACAGCTTAGCTTTAACTAAATATTTAAAAGCTTTACAGTATTACGCTAATCAGGATATATATTTTAAAGCCGGCATGGTATTGTTTAAAATCAAAAATTATAAATATGCGGCAAAGGCTTTTAGCGTTGCGGCCAGATTGGGAGGAAATAAGACAGGAGAAGCATATTATCTAGCGGCTATTTCAGCGTCCCATATATTTTATTCTCCTTATACAAATGATAAAAGTAGATTTCTTCAATTTAAATATTTACAACTGGCAATTAACAACGGATATAATGATTATAAAAACATGAGAGAAGATAAAAGGTTAACAAGTTTATGTGAAAACATTGTCAAGGGTGATCCCGGCTCTATACCAAAAGTTTCACCGCAAGTCTTCCGTTGTTGTTATTCTGCTAAACCAATTACAAAAGAGGAATTGATAGGAAGGTGGTTTTCATCACTAACTATCCGCACTATTCCTGGCTGGCTGCCTTTCCCGCATTACACTTTTAAATCAAATGGTATGGTTATATCTGTTGCAGATTATACTTATTGTCCTTATGATAATACTCCATCTGGACTTAATATGGAATTTGGTAAAAAAATACGTACTGTAACCACAATGGGAAAGTATAAAATAAAAGCAAATACTATCCATATTAATTATCATAGAGAAAAAAGG
>CALGPD010000047.1 GCA_937960625.1 uncultured Spirochaetia bacterium
GAAGTATTTTCTTGATAAAAAGTTTGTGTTTGGAGATAAAGAAAATTAATAAGTAATTTTAATATTGCTATAGTTGATTTTATTTTAATATAAGATTAAAATCTTTATATTATGAACAAAACCCGCAATTATCTCGTTTTTCTTGCCGGCATTATAGTATTATTTTCAAGTTTTACAAATAATTTATTCGGTGCTTTATCTCTATTTGAAATATTGATATCACTCGTTAAATATAAACAAAGTTATTATTTACTGCATTCATTGAATTTTATTCTTATTCCTTTAATTGCTCTTGCAGTTCTTGTACTACAAACACTAAAACAAAAGTTATTTCCGTTTCTGCTTTCAATAATAAACTGCGCACTAATTATTTTATTGATTTTTTTGCACCCTTTTGTTGAGAGTAATACTAAACCCGGAGTTGGTTTTTATTTTATAATTGTTGGAGCGGTATTATATATTAGTTCATTCTTCTTTTTTAATAGGGATAACAAAAATATTTCAAAAAGCAAAATATCAAAAACCAGAAAAAATCTTAACAAAACAACGAGAAATTTTATCATACTTAACTTAATACTATGCTTTTTATATATACTTAGTTTTTTCCTATGTATGAATTTCCGCAACCTGCTGCTATCAGTTTTTACTATACAAATAGTATTTACCATATTGTTTCTTTTATTTTTCTCACTTGATTCAATTATTCAAAACATAGATATATATAAAGTATCCCGGATAATCAGCACTATTGTTGTTCAATTTTTAATTCTCTCTAATTCGGTTCTTATAATGCTTTTAAATAAAACTAAAAATGATAACATCTTATTTGCTTTTGTTTTACTAAGCACTGTATTTGCCCTTATGTTTTACGTTCCAATATTCACAATGAGAAAAAGTAAAAATGATAACAAAATCAATTATAAATACGCTCTGGCATTAATTTTTATTACATATTCTATTTTCGCCCTAGTTTTTAACGTATCGGATATGTTATCAACAACGGGGTGGATTAAACAAAAGTATAACATTACGCGCTATATCCTGCCTTATTTTGATATTTCCTTAAATATAAATCATGCCGGTTTTTTATGGAATATCGAAACAGGTAAAAACATTACAGGATTAAAAATCCATACATTTCTGTCACTAGCGTCTATACTTTACATGATATTTCTTGCGTTGAAATTACTTAAAAATATAGATGAAACCAAATCCGCAATATATCTGAAAATATTCTTCGTTATTCTAATTATTCACGGGATACTTTGCACAATAATTAAAATTAATATCCCGGCATTCTTTCTAATAATATCGGGAAGCACAGGTATATATACCTATACAAACCTTTTTAAAAAATCAAAAGTATCGTAATTAAATTTGTTTAAAATTAATATTAAAATAATATTTTCATTTGCGCCTTATCATTATTTTTGATATAATAATTACTATACTTTAGAATAGGTGATGAAGATGCTAACAAGCAGGTACATTGAACAATCAGCGGTTATTCCATTCAGGTTTAAAAACGGTGAACCGGAAATACTCGTTATCACTTCCAGAAGAGGCAAGCGCTGGGTAATTCCCAAAGGCATTATTGAGCCTGATATGACTCCGGCTGAATCCGCGCTTCAGGAAGCAAAAGAAGAAGCCGGCGCTTACGGTTTGGTTTATGATAAATTACTCGGGACTTATAAATATGATAAATGGGGTGGGACCTGCCGTGTTGAGGTTTATTTAATGCAGGTGCAGGATTTAAGAAGTTCCTGGCTTGAAGATTATAGAACCCGGGAATGGGTTAATGTTAAGCAGGCGGCGAAACGTGTTAAAGAAAAAAAACTCAAAGAAATAATTTTAAAAGTGCCTGAAATCGTAAAATCTAACCTAAATTAATCAATTAAAATTTATTTATTGAAATAAATATCTTTATAATCTATTATAAAATCCGGCAGGCAAATTATGTATTATCAGAAAGTTTTATTAATAACGTTATTCTCATTGGTTATATTATCCGGTTGTAAAAACGATTATGAAAAAGCAAAATCAGGCAGTAAAAAACTAGTTAAAGCCGTTTTAAAATACAAAGATTTATCCGGAGTTAATTTTTATAAAACTGATTTAACTCTGGCTAATTTACAGGGAGCGACTTTAATCAGAACGCGTTTTCATTCCACAAAAATGCAAGGTGTTAATTTAAAAGAAGCAAACATGGAACGGGCAAATTTCCATGAGGCGAATTTTAATCCGGCAAAACTATCAACCTCCAAAGAAGCGGATGAAGTTATCTCTAATTTTGAGAGCGCAAATTTAACCAAAGCTAGATTTTATAAATGTTTTCTCATTAAAGCCGATTTAACAAGAGCAAAACTTTATCAAGCAAGTTTAAGAGAAGCAATTCTAACAAGCGCGGTTTTTGCTAATGCCAATATGGAACAGGTTAATTTAAGTGAAGCGCAAATTAAACACGGTAACTTTGGACAGGCTAATCTGAAAAAATCAACTTTATACAAAGCTGATATGGAGTTCTCAAATTTTAACGGTGCTGATTTAAGTAAAAGCAGGGCAGATAATGTTATATGTACTAATTCTTCATTCCGTAGCGCAAAAATGGAAAAAATAAATTTAAACAGCTCAAATCTTAAGCATTGCGATTTTACTAAAGCTGTTATGACAAAAAGCAATCTTAATAATTGCGAAGCGTATAAAGCAATTTTTAAAAATGCAGTTCTTAGGAAAGTCAATTTCAGAGATGCAAATTTGGAAATGTGTGATTTTACTAATGCCAATCTTTTTATGGCAAATCTTAGAGAAGCTAATTTTAAAAATGCAAAGCTTGAAAACGCGAATCTGGAATCCGCTTACTTTTACGATGCTAATTTAACGAATACAAATCTAACCGGCGCTAATTTAAAATACGCGAACTTCCGCAAAGCGTATTTTGAAAAGACCATTCTTAAAAACGCTGATTTGGAAAACGCGAGAATAAACATACGTTGGAAAAAGTTTATTTCAAAATCAGGCGCAAAAAATATAGATAAAATAAAGTGGTCAACTTATTAGAATTCGATTTATTGAACTATAAATAAACCAAACCGCGCAAAAATATAACGCGGTTCAGTAATTAGTATCAGCTTATAAAGGTTTAACCGGTACACAGATATCTACAACGAATTTATCACTGCCCGGCTTATTTTTGTCAGACGGATACAGTTCAAAACACGGACGATCATCAGGTTGAAAACCGCTGTCAGGAAGCCACGTTCCGTAAACGAATTTCCAAGCCTGCTCAAAACCGTCTTTATCTATTTCAAACCGCGCAAAAGCGTATTTTCCGCTTTCAATAGTGAGTTTACCAACCTCCCCTTCAACTTCCGTGTCTTGGGGTACTGTAATACATACGCTGGTTCTAAGTTTGGCTTGTTCTGTTATATCAGGCGGGTCATGATAAATAATTATTGATTGTGTTTCCGGAAACTTGATTAAGTTTCTGGGCCCTGCCCATGCGAATAGTTTGTTATACAGCCTTTCAAATAAATCAGCATCGCCTTTATACGGGCCAACGTGGCGTACATAAGCTACTGTGGTTTCAGGCAACTCTTTTACAATTACATTTGTTTCAATGTTTGTCATTTTAATCCTCCAAATCTGTTCGTTGTTTTTATACTCTATAGTATAATCATTTGGGGATAGGGCTGCTTTGCTCATACTGCTATGGGGTTTACCTGTATTGCTTTTCACTTTGCTTATATTGCTATTTGCTGAATTAATCTTTGTTTCACGCCATTTTGATGGAGACATTCCGAATTTATTATTAAAACTCCTGGTAAATGAAGCAGGGTTTGTAAACCCGCAATCAAACGCGATATCAGTAACGGATTTATTTACGTTGGCAAGAAGAAAATTAGCAGCTCTTTCAAGGCGTATTCTTTGTATATATGAAAAAAGCGTTTCTCCGGTGAAACCGGCAAATATCCTGTGAAAATGAAACTTGGAAAAGTTAGCCACAGCGGACAACTCATCCAATGTCAATTCTTTATCAACATTTTCATTTATATAATCAATAACACGGTTTATTCTGGAAGCGTATTCGTTCATAATTTTTCTCCGGAACAAATATAACGGGTAATCATAAAAAAATAAATAAAATTAATAATAACTCGTTGTGGATTAAGAACGGGTAATAAATTGGGGTGGAATTTTAATAAAATTGACATGTAAATATGGATATGATAAAAATATTTTAAATGATATGACATAAGGAAAAAGTTTAAAATGAAAATATTATATTCTTTGGTTCTATTATCAATATTATCCACAATAAGCTTTTGTTCAAAATCAGCACCAAATCAGAAACCAAAAGAATTAAGAAATATTCTTACAGAAAAATATGCTAACGAAAAAAAAGTAAATAAATCCGGAAGCAACCAAGCTAAAATTTATTCAAATCAAGCACTAAAACTACATAAACAGAAAAAATTTAAACAAGCTTTGAATAAATGGATACAAGCTTTTTCGTATTATGCATGCGGCAATATGTATTATGATTTGGGCAATACGTTATTTAATTTAAAGCAATATACAGAGGCAATATCGGCTTATGGTTTAGGTGTACAACTAAAATATAATAAACCTCATCTAGCTTACTACAATTCGGCGTGTGCTTACAGCAAACTCAAAGATGAAATTTCCTCTCTACAATGCCTAATTCAAGCAATAAAAAAAGGATATACAGCATTTAATTATATAAAAAAAGACCCTGATCTAAAATATTTGAGAACAAATGTTAATTTAAAAGCGCTTTTAATTGCTTATACCGGTAATTTAAATACGGTCAATAAGTTAAATTATGCAGATAAAACATATCTAATTGGCTGGTGGATATATGATAATCCTTTACCTCAACATTTCCCGGCATATTTATTTAAAAAAAATGCATATGTTAAACATATTAAGAGCGGGTATATTTCCGAGCAGGGAGAAAAATATGCATGTACTATAACTAAGCATGGATATTACAAGCATACAACAAACACGTTATTTATCAAGTATCAGGATCAAAAACAATATAAACAGCGCTTTAGCAGATATTCCAAAACCGGCACAACATCATACAATTACCTAAATGAAGAAATTAGGTTTTATATTTTAAAGAGGAGTAAAAATAAATTAATATTATTCAGCGCTAAGGATAAAAAATTAATTAGATTAATAAAAACTAAAAAACCCTTTTTTGTGAATTAATTCCAGTTGAATAAAGATATTGTTCTAAATAATTACATTGGTGAATAATCCTAAAATTCTGGCGGTATAGTAAACAACGGGTAAAAACAATGTTTATTAACAATGGAATTATCGCATTTTTATATAACCACAACATGCACAAGTATAAA
>CALGPD010000048.1 GCA_937960625.1 uncultured Spirochaetia bacterium
AATTTTATAAACTCAAAAATAATAAAATGTAGTTTTAATAATATTCGCAGTAAAAAAATTAAAGGTAAAAACGTTGATTATAATAAAGGTTTTACAGGCAGAAAATTAAAGTTTAGAAATTGCATATTAACCGATTCAACTTTTATCAAAGCAAAACTCTATAATTCAAATTTCACCAAGGCTAACTTAACTAACGTGGATTTTACAAAAGCAAGGTTTAAAAACGTTACTTTTAAAAACGCAGATATGACAGGAACGAAAATGGACCGGAAGTATTATAACTACATCAAAAAACAAGGTGTACGGAATTTTGATAAAATCAAGTGGCAATAATCCCCGGCTTATCGTTACCGAGTTCTATCCTGTGTGAATCCTGTGAATCCTGTGAATCAGTGGGTAAGAAAAAAAGCCTTACTTTTTCTTGAAGCTTTAATTCTTGCTTTAATCAGAATACATTTTGTGTATATACATGCGCATTTTGTGGTTTGAATTTTTAATCTAACTTACAGGATTAAATTATTTTTCGGATTGATTTTCTTCTTTGGCTTTTTTAGCTTGTTCAATTAACGAGAATAAACTAACGTATTTATGGCCAGAAGGTTGGGTTATTTTTTGTATCTGGTCTTGGCCGTAATGTTCTTTTAAAAAACCGTCAATATCAATTTTGTCAAACCAGCAGTCGCGGATTTTTTTACAGAGTTTGTCGTTGTGAGTAGTACGGCAGTATGAAAAACTTATTTCATGACCGAGCATTCTACAGTAGGTTTTTCTCTCGTTGTATTTATTGATTTCCATAAGATTAATATTATGAAAAAAGAGGTAAAAAATCAACCGGGAAATAAAATTCCCGGCTAACTTTATATTTTATAATTAGTAAGCTTCAGGTTTTGGTAAACCTTCTAATGCTTTTAGATTTTCATCAATTACACTTTGTGGAAGGTCATAATCATGTAATTCACCGTTTAGATATTTTTCATATCCAACAAGGTCCATTAAACCGTGTCCGCTGAAGTTAAACAGAATTGTTTTCTCTTTTCCTTCTTCTTTAGCTTTATTAGCTTCCCTGATAACCGATGCAATTGCATGGCTTGTTTCAGGAGCCGGAATTATACCTTCGGTTTTCGCGAATAATATAGCACCCGCGAAACATTCAAGCTGATGTAAAGCTTGTGGTGAAGCCAATCCCTGTTCAACACACGCGCTGACTAATGGAGCCATACCGTGGTACCTTAATCCGCCCGCGTGAATTGGTTCAGGTATAAAAGTATTACCTAGTGTATGCATTGGTAATAATGGTGTCATTTGAGCAATATCACCGTTATCGTATAAGAATTTACCCTTTGTCATGGTCGGGCATGATGCCGGTTCAACCGGGATAATTTCAATATCAGCGCCGTTAATTTTATCCAAGATAAACGGGAAGCTGATACCCGCAAAGTTGCTTCCTCCACCCGCACAACCGATAACTATATCTGGTTTTTTAATACCCACTTTTTCAAGTTGTTTTTTTGCTTCAAGGCCGATTATTGTCTGATGAGTACAAACGTGGTTTAAAACGCTGCCTAACGCATAACGCGTTTTTCCTTTTTCATCTGTAACAGCGGCTTCTATAGCTTCGCTGATTGCTATACCTAAACTGCCAGGAGTATTAGCGTCTTTTGCAAGTACTGCTCTTCCTGCGTTAGTTTCATTACTTGGGCTGGCAACACAGTTTCCTCCCCATGTCTCCATCATCATTTTTCTAAAAGGTTTCTGGTCAAAACTAATTCTAACCATATACACCTTACATTCAAGGCCAACCAGCGCGCATGAGAAAGAAAGCGCTGAACCCCACTGTCCCGCGCCGGTTTCGGTAGTGAGTTTTTCAATACCGAATTGTTTATTATACCATGCTTGTGCTACTGCGGTATTAGGTTTGTGGCTGCCCGCGGGAGAAACACTTTCGTTTTTATAATAGATTTTCGCCGGTGTGCCTAAAGCTTCTTCTAAAGCATAGGCGCGTACTAACGGAGAAGGACGCCATCTATAAAGAATTTGTAGTATTTCATCAGGGATGTCAATCCATCTTTCTGTGCTGACTTCCTGTTCAATTAAATTCATAGGAAATACCGGAGCCAACATATCCGGTGATACAGGATTGCCGTCAGGGCCTAAAGGAGGCCTCATTGGCTGAGGTAAATCAGCAGCGATATTATACCACTTGCGCGGTATTTCGTCTTCGCTTAAAAAAATTTTCTTCATTTTTATACTCCTAAAAAATATCTAAATAATTTGTTTTATTCGTTATCTTTAAATAAAACGGCTTTTAACAATGCCATTCTAACGTATAACCCGTTTTCTGCCTGCCTGAAATACGCAGCTCTGGGATCTTCATCAACATCAGGTGTTATTTCATCAACTCTCGGCAGAGGGTGCATAATTATTGCGTCTTTTTTTACGCTTTTCATTAGTTCTTTATCAACAACGTATATACCCTTAATTTTTTTATAATCATCCTGTTTGTCTCCAAACCTTTCTCTTTGTATTCTCGTTTGATATATAACATCGACTTCAGATGCAACGGAATGAAGGTTATAGCTTTCTTCCCATTTTACATCGTGTCTGTCCAAATAATCTTTAATATCGTCACGCATTCTAACTAATTTAGGGGAGACGAAATAAATTTTTATATTTGAATACTTTGCAAGGAGATAGCATAAGCTTCTTACAGTACGCCCGTAATATAAGTCTCCCACCATGGCAATGCTTGTTCCGTCAATTTTTCCCAGCTCTTTTTTTATTGTGTATAAATCCAGCAAAGCTTGAGTAGGGTGCTGTCCGGCTCCGTCCCCTGCATTAATAATAGGAACACGGCTCACAGAAGACGCTTTTTTACTCGCGCCTGATTCATAATGCCTTAGTACAATAACATCACTATAAGCAGAAATTATCCGTATTGTATCTTCAAGGGTTTCACCTTTAGACGCGGATGAAAAATGGCTTGCGCTTTCTGTGGAAATTACAGTGCCGCCAAGACGTATCATCGCGGCTTCAAAAGACATTCTCGTTCTTGTTGAAGGCTCGTAGAACAGGGATGCCATAATCATGTTGTGCAATACTTTGTCTTCGTGGGAATATTTTTCCATTTCTACGGCAATCGCAAAGAGTGTTTCAAGCATTTCTTTGTCAAATTGCTGTGATTCAATAACGTGGTTTAAATACATTTTTTTTCTCAATTCAATTGTCGGGGATATTAATAATTGTTTCTAATCTAAAACATAGTAGTTTTAATGTCAACGAATAAAATTTAAAATTGAGATAAAATATAGATAAAAATTTTAGTTAATTGGATTGTAGAAATCTTATAGGATATTACCCCGGCTTTAATTAACCGGGGTTTATTTATAAATATAAAATATTATCTTTCGCGTCTTTTAATTTCCCTGACATTGTCATCAAGTTCTATATTTACTTTTTCCCTTCTTGAGCCTCTGCCCATTAAACGCCTTCTTGCTCTTTCTTTACGGTTTTCTATATCGCGTTTGTTCGATTCTTTATCATAGCTATATTCAATGCGTTTAAATTCTCTTGATGAAGGAATGTCGTTTTGATATCTTCTTGGAAGCATATACCGACTTCCTGCTCTAAATAATGCCATATATAATCTTCTTCTGGCAAGATGGGAATATCCGATTGCATATCTAAAGTTTTTCCGGTAAACGTATTTAGCGCCTAAGCGGTAAAATCTAAGCGCTTTATTATAATGGCCTGCGCCTCTGTATCTCGGATGATTAATAACAACGTTATAAACTTTGCTCACAAGAGCTTTGTTTTTTCTATATGATACCCATATAAAATTTGCTTTTTCATAAGGGTATAAATACCACCATTTTGGCAAGTCACGGTAATGTTTTTTTCTGTAATCTCTTAAAGAACTCCTTCTATTTAGAAATCTTTTACCCGTTCCATAGTCTGAATCAGACATATCACTTGCGTAAATGTTAAACATTGATGATATTATGATAATTAAGAGAGCTATTAATATTTTTTTCAACGTTTTCCTCCAAAAAATAATTTATCCTCAACTAATATTAAACCCGAAAAGTCATGGTTTCAATCAAAAGTTTTGCGTTTTTAATATATAAACATAAAAATTTTGAAAATCCTTTATAGAGTAATTTAAAATATTAACTAAAGTTAGTATCAGGTTTACAAAATCCCAGAAAATTTTTATAAATATTGTAACTAAATTATAGTATAATTTTAATAATAAGTTTAAGTTTTGGAGGAATAATGAGCGGTAATAGGGATAAAGTAAAAAAGCGATTAGGAAATTCAATTAAGTTTAGGTTGTTTATATCCTCAATTGCTATTGCCCTGCTATGCATACTTCTATTAAGTATAAGTTTTTATTTTGTCCTTCACTTAAATTCAACACAAATTGCCAAAAGATTTTTAGGAAATTATATTAGCGCCTTATATAAAATAATTAATAACAATTATAAAGTAATTCAAATTTATACAAAACAAGAAAACAAAATAGTAGAACGTGCTTTAAAAAAACGAGTAAAAGCTATGGTGAAAATGATGCAGAATAGCTACGAGAATGTATTAAAAGGGCGGATTAGCATGCACCGGGCAAAGAATAGGGTAAGGCTTCATTTAATTAGTCAAAAAATCGGGAAAAACGGTTTTTTTTATGCTCTCGGGCCAAAAGGATATACAGTTTGGCATCCTAATGAGTATTTAATAGGAAAGAGATTTAATCTTCCGGGAAAACATTTTGATGTTGTTAGATGGCAGATGAAAAAAAAGGAAGGTTTTTATGAATATTTATGGGGTGAGAAAATAAAGGGGAAAAACGGTAAAACAAAGAAGGTATACCATGAGAAAGTTCTTTATCAAATTTATTTTAAACCCTGGAAATACATTGTTACTGCCAGTGTATATAAATCTGATTTCGCCCATTTGATAGGGAGAAAGCATTCTGCTTCATATTTGTTTAAGGAGAGTATGAAAAATGCAATACGGAAAATGAAGATAGGAAGGGAAGGATATCCATTCATTACAAACGGATCAGGAATACTGTTGGTGCATCCATATTTGGAAGGTAAAAAGAGTTTTGTGTTTAAAAATTTTATGTCTAAAAATAAGAATATGGAAAAGGCAAAGAAGCAGGAGGTTTCCTGGGAATATAAATGGCAAAAAACAAAAAAAGAAGAAAAAAGAACCAAAGTTCTTATGTTCCGGTATTTTGAACCACTTGATTGGTATATTATCGCCTCAGCATACTTAAGCGATTTCTATGGGGGCATCGTTTCAAAAATTGTTACATGGGTAGTTGTAAGCATATTAATAATAATTTCCGTTGTAGTTTTAATAGTAACGTTCATATCAAAGAGTA
>CALGPD010000049.1 GCA_937960625.1 uncultured Spirochaetia bacterium
TAATAGGATGATGCTGTCTTATTTAGCTACAACGGGTAGTTTGGAACAAAAAAACGGTAAACAGTCTTAAATTTAATTCAAATTTTATGATTTTTAATAATAATTAAATATCTATTACCAAAGTAATAGGTGTTTTCCTGCAATATATTACTCAAGTTATATAATTTTTTTCACCAACCTTAACTCAAGTAATATTTACTAATCATATTGCCGCAGAATATAATTTCAATAACAAAAAATAATGTTGATTATATACGTTTTGATTGGAGGAAAAATGGAAACAAGATATATTCATCGAATATTACATAGTGCATTTTTTTGGGTTGATAATTTAATGAAAAAGTTTATCAAGTCCTTAATTCTAAGAATTCTATTTATAAGTTTTACGCTTGTAACAATAACGAACTCTGCCTTTTGTTTGGGAACAGAACAGGAAAGTTTAAATCAGGATAAGAAACAAAATAAGTTATGGGCATTAAACGCGGAATTAAGTTTTAATGCATTGGATGTTCAGATTGAAAGAAAATTTTTATTATTCGACAGCAATAATATCCTTTTTAAAGACAGTCATATTGCTGTGGGTTATAATTTACACACTTTGATTTCACAGATAGGAAACGGAGTTTATTTAAGAGTTTCCCCCATTGCCATATTTGATGTAACCTTTTCTTACAACTTTATATATGAATGGTTTGGTATGCGTTTCCCTGATGTAAATAAAGTATTAGGCGGAAACGAACCTACTGACAGAATATCGGACGGATATTATGAAAATGCCACCGGGCATAAACTACAGATTACTCCGATGCTGAAGATGAAATTCGGCCCTGTGATTTTAGTAAATGTTTTAAGTTTTTATTATATAAATATGAGTCTGAATACAGCGTATTTTAATTGGCATTATGAGCACTTAATGAACGATGGCTGGAACTACTTTTTTTCAATTTCTTTAGGTTTTGAACTTACAGAAAAATGCCTTCTAGGCTTTGGAAATACCATGATTAAGGTTATGGACGCGGATTATACACGATACAACTTTAGTATAATGTTCATGTATCGAGATTTTAAGGGAATAAGCAAAAAAGACAGTTTAATGCTCGCAGTTCATTATACATATAAAAGCAAATTTAAACTTGATGATTTTATAACCGGAGTAAACGGTTTAGTTATTGATTTAACTTATTCAATAAGTTTTGAATGGTAAGGTGAGTAAATGTTTTTAATAAATTCGTTTTTCAATTTTCTAAGTACTGAAAACCAAATTTTATTACAGGATACTGAATTAATTATTGCTGTTAAATACGGAGATTTTAAAAAAATTAGATTATTAGTTGATGTTTTAAATGTTAATTCAACTAATTATTACGGTCAAACTCCATTAATGTTTGCGGCAGGTAACGGCAATTATAAAATATCTAAAACGCTTATTAGGTCAGGCGCGAATGTAAACCTTATTTCAGATAACGGATATACTGCTTTGATGCATGCTTCTGAAGGAGGACATTTTGAAATTGTTAAGCTGCTTGTTGATAACGCTGCGGATATATTGCTTGAAAATAATCAAGGTGAAAACGTGATCCATTTGCTTCAAAAGTACTTGTACTTAAATCGCGGCGAGAATATCAACGCGAGTTATTGGAACACATTGAATTTTCTTTTGCTTAGTAAAAGAGGGGCCAAAGAAAACGCAAAGCAAATATCAAAATTTTTTCAGGCGGGAAGTGTATGAAAAAACAAAGAACAATATTAATAACGGCTGTGTTTTTTAGTTTACTTTTATCTTGTAAGCAAAAAAAAGAAAAAACTGTGAGTTTTAGTCCTGTAAAAGTTGGGGTATTCATTTGTAAAAGCAGAAAAGTAAATAAAAAAATCATTACCGTGGGCACAATCCTTCCGGGCATTGAGATAAATATCTATTCAGGAGTAACGGGAATATTAAAAAGGATTTATGCGGATACTGGAACAAATGTTAAACGTAATCAGGTTTTATTTGAAATTGACAGGAGGTTTAAAGGAATAGATTATAGAACGTATAAAATAACTGCTCCGCTGCAAGGTATGGTTTTAAAATTATATAAAAATACAGGGGATATGGTAATTGAGAATAATACTGTTATCGCAAAAATAATTAAACCTGATATTTATACTATCGATTTTTCAATTAATTTAAAAGATTTTGATAAAATTAACAGCGATAAAGTAACTTTTTTTCATCCGGGTTTTCCTAATAAAATATTCCATGCAAAAATTTTCCGGACAAGCCAACGGGTAAATACTGCTGATAGAAAAATTACTGTTTCTGCAAAAGTTCTTAATTCTAGCGCAAGGTTTTACACCGGTAGGCAGGTTCAAATAATATTATCAAGCAAAGACAAAAAAAATGGCATTCACATTCCTTCCCGCGTTGTTTCTAATGAAGATAATTTAAACTACGTTTATGTTTTTAATAAAAAACTTGGTATTGCATATAAAAAGTATATTGAAATAGAATCCTATGGCTTTCATATTGTCAATGTTAAAAAAGGACTTATACCCGGTGAAATGATAATTGACCGGAATAAGGAACTCGTATTTGACGGAATGAAAATACAGCTTTCATCAATTGCGGAATCTGGAGTAAATGGAGAGCTTTTTAATATAATAAAGGATAGCGCACAATGAAAATATCAAAAAATGCAGTAAAAAATCCACTGATTGTAACTTTGTTTACAATATTTTTTCTCGTTGTAATACTAATGGGCGTTTTTTTAATTCCATTGGAATTTAATCCTGAAATAATAGCTCCAATCGTAACCGTTACAATAAATTATACAGGGGCTTCCCCGCGGGAAATTGAGAATGAAATAGTAAAAAAACTTGAAACACATTTAAAAAATGTGCCAAATATAAAAAACGTTGATTGTGTTTGTGTGAATTCAAGAGCAATTGTAACAGTAACATTTTATGAAAATGTAGAAATTTTTAAAGCTAAAATAGATGTCCGCAATGCGGTAAGCGAGGCAATTCCTGACATGCCTAAAGATATTGATACACCGGTAATATCAACAACGGATATAACGGAACAGGCTATTTTTGTTTTTGGAATTACTGGGGATTTTAAAAATATTTCCTTAATGAATATTATTTGTGAAAAAATCAAGAATAAATTTGAAAATATCGAACATGTGAAAAGCGTAATAGTCAGTGGAAACATGGAAAGAGAAATTTTAATTAGTATAAATCCGTTAAAATTGTATTCTCATAAAATATCGTTGAATTACCTTATGGATAGAATTAAAAATTCCAACTCTAATTATCCCGGCGGCAAACTGAAAATTAAAAACAACGAATATTCTTTCCAAATTCAAGGCAAATTTTCCAATTTAGAAGATTTAAAAAATACTATTATTCTGACCAAGGAAACCGGAACTGATATAAAAAAATATATTAAAATCATCAGATTAAAAGACATTGCACATGTTAAAATGGATCTGAAACAAGACCGTGAAATATCAATGATAAACGGTAAACCCGGAATATGGTTTTCAATTTATAAGAAAAAAGGGCATAGTACTCTTGAAGCGGTGAATGGAATTAAGAAAATAGTTTCAGGGTTAAATGAAAGAATATTGATTCCTGCAAAATTGAAATATCAATATTTATTTGACCAATCATATTTTATTCATAATGATATTAATGAATTATTTGTAAGCATGTTTCAGGGGATGATCGCAATTTTTATTATTCTCTGGATAGGAATGGGAATAAGAAACGCGGGGATCGCTGCAATTGGAATTCCCTTTTGCGTAATCATTACAATTGGAACTCTTTATTTTATAGGAAGTTCCTTGAACGGTTTAACTCAACTGGGATTAATGATTGTAATGGGTATGATCGTTGACGGCGCAATAGTTGTTCTTGAGGTTATTTATAGAAATGTTAATTCCGGCCTCAGAAATGAAGATGCTGTTTCACAGGGCTTAGATGAAGTAGGCAGCGGCGTTCTGTCTTCTGTTTTAACAACAATGTGCGCTTTTGCCCCTCTTTTGTTTATGAGCGGCTATCTTGGGAAATATATGGCTGAAATTCCTAAAAGCGTGTTAATTGCCCTTTTTGCTTCAATTATATTTGATCATATACTAATACCGGTAATAGCGAAAAAGTTGATAAAAACTAAAAAAGTTAATAAGCAAAAAACATCCACTTTGCTGCATAGAATCTATATAAAAATAATTTATTTTTCTGCTAACCATAGAAGGGCAACAATAATATTAACTTTATTCGTTTTTATAATCGGTGTTGCTGTTTTTATTAACTTGCCTCAGGAATTAATCCCTTCAGGTGATTCCGGGCAGATTTATTTGGATATTGAGCTATATCCTTTAGCAACTAAAGAGCAGACTTTTAAGGTTGTGAAGGATATTGAAAATAACGTATTAAGATTATATAAAAACAAAAAAATAATAAAAAATTATTTATCCTTGGTTAATAGTACTAATGTTAAAGCATCAGGAAATATTAATAATTCGGCCAGAGCGAATATTTTAATTGAATTAGTAAAACACGGTAAAAGAAAAAATTTCCCGTCAAACAAAATGGAAAATATTATCAGAAAATACGTTTCGGTTATTCCGGGAGTAAAGTTTGAAATTAAAGTCCCGGGGTCAGGG
This sequence comes from uncultured Spirochaetia bacterium, assembly GCA_937960625.1. GTDB lineage: Bacteria > Spirochaetota > CALGPD01 > CALGPD01 > CALGPD01 > CALGPD01. Next base: position 4,650 of record CALGPD010000049.1, read on the forward strand.
ATTCAAACCGGGGATCCAATCAATATCGAGATATCCGGTGATGAAATAAAAGTATTAAAAAAAATATCCCGCAAGATTCAAAAAATTATTAATTCAAAAGTTAAAAACGTTGTAAATCTTAAAGATAATTTTGGAAAACAGGTGCCTATTATAAATGCAAAAATAAACCGTGAAAAAGTTTATATTCATGGTATATCTATTGAGAGCGTATGTTCGGGAATTTCCGCATTGTATAACGGATATGAATTAACAAAGTATTATCTTGGTAATAATGAAATACCCGTTGTTCTTAAATTATCAAATACAAGAAAAAACAGTTTGAACAGTTTGAAACGGATTTATTTTCTTAAATCAAACAACGAATACGTTAAGCTTACCGAATTAGCTAATATCAAAATAACCGGAGGGTTAACAATAATAACGCGGAAAAACTATTCAAGGGTTATTACAATATCAGGCAGGGTAGTTAAGCGCGGTTCAATTGAAGTTATGAAAGATATTATAAATGTTTTAAAGAATTTCAAATTGCCCGCTGGATATACTCTTAAATATTCCGGGGAAAACGAAGAACTGGACAAAGGAATGCAAAATTTAATTTATGCTTTTATTGCAGGATTAATTCTTATGTATATAATAATAGTACTGCAGTTGAATTCATTTTTACAGCCTATTTCTATTCTCATTACTTTATTACTTAGTATTGCAGGGGTTTCCTTAGGATTGTTAATTTCCGGAGCTAAAGTCGGTTTTATGGCGATGTTTGGTATTGTGGCTTTAGCGGGAATAGTTGTTAATGATGCAATTGTACTAATAACGTATATAAATCTTTTACGGAAACAGGGCTTGAATAAAAAAGACGCAATAATTCAAGCCGGCAAAACCCGGTTGAAACCAATATTATTAACAACTTTCACAACAATAGGAGGACTGCTGCCTTTGGCCCTAAATTTAGGCGGTGCCATGTCTGCTCATTGGGTGCCTATGGCATGGGCAATTATAGGTGGATTATTGCTCGCAACATTGCAGACTTTAATTGCAGTTCCGGTGGTTTATTCGTACCTTGATGATTTTAAAAATTTCGCGATGAAAATTAAAAACAGAATAAAACATTGATTAGAAATTTCTTTTAGTTCTTGTTAGGATATATTTTCGTATATTATCACTTAATTTGGTCGGTAATTCCTGGAACTTGATATGTAAGTGATAGTAATCTCTTTTTTTACTCACACCGACTATTTTGCCTAATACACCGTGGTAATCAAGTACAAGGGTGAAATCCATTTTTATTAAAGCATCAACAGGTATTTGAGCATTTGTTTCAAGACAGATACCCCCCTGACTTATATTAACTGATGTACAATCAAGTGTTTCTTCTTTTATAATAGGTTCATCCGTTTTACGCGTTGCTGCATTAGGGTATAAAATAACCGGCATATGAACAGTTAATCTTTCATGTCTTCTTTTCTGAGTTCTGTATAGTTTGTCGCTGTGTTTCATGACCACGACATGAGCATGGCCTTTCTGATTAGTTGTTCTTGAGATTTTTAATATAGTTGAGGAGAAGAAATAATTCGCATCCTCGTCACGGTTGAAAGTAACTTCTATTTTGCTTTTTACTTCAACATTATCAAGCACTTCCGGAACATTATAAAAAATTGCCGCAAAATAATAATCATCGAGATAAAGGATGCTGCCTAAAATGGGTTTTTTGGATTTAAAGCCCCGTTGAAAAATGAATATCCTTTGCCCTATTCTTAAATCCTTGCTTGTTTGAAGTATTTCCGTTTTTCCGGGTTTTTTATAATCATATAGAATTAGTATATGTTTAACGATTTCTTTAAGCTTTTTAACTTCAGGAGAATCTTTATCATATAGGCGCTCATATTTTGTTAATTCTTTATCAAAGTAAACTTCAAGACGTTTTTTATTTTTAAAGATTTCCAGAGGGTCTTTAATTTTATTAGCTTGTGTAAGATGTCTTAATAATTTTATTTCTTTGTTACTTAGGTTGTGTTCTCTGCATAAATTTTCAAAACGTTTTAATGATGATTCTTCTATTTTTTCATCCTGCTTTTTACGCATTACGTAAGAAACAATTAAGGCAATTATACCAATAATACCTACAATAATTGAACCTAGAATAAGATAGAAATATCCGTATCCCGGATCCAAAAATCCTCTTCTTACTTCATCAAGTGTGCCTTGGTTTAGAAATAATGTATCTAAAATATTAAAAATCATCACTACCCATTTATATCATACATCATTTATGTAAAAAATTTCAATATAAAACTTTAAACATATTATAAATATCGGCGAATATTGTTTAATTAAAGTAAAATAATTCTATTTATCCGTGTAATCGTTTTAGATATTTAATAAAATGACGAAAATCAGATATATACTTTCGGAGACATATATGAAAACAAAAATATTAGCAAAAATTTTCATTTTTATTATAATTTTTTCAAATTTTTATTATTGTAGTAAATCGGTTGTAAAAAAACCTAAACAAAAATATTACGTTTTTTATTATCGTACTACGAAAATTATTAAATCTATTTACGTTGCGGGAAATTTTAATTCATGGCAGACTAATAATTTCGCTTTCCGCATGAAGCAAAAAAATGGGGAATACTATTTAAAAGTAAATCAAAAAAGTTTAAAAAAAGGTAAAAATCTCTATGTATTTGTTATTGACGGTGAATGGATATTAGACCCCAAAGCTAAAAAAACTGAAAACAGAGGTATCGGCGGAAAAGTCGGTGTATTTTATATCAATTAAACATCTTCAAAATAGTCAAATATCTTTTTGAGAACGTTCTTTTTCATTTCAGGTTTTTTACTTGCATTAATTTCTTCAATTTTTTCCATTTTTAATATCTCATCTAAACGGCTGTCAGCAATATTGCTAATAGCAACGAGTAAATCCGCATATTTTTTGACAAGTTCCTTAAACGCCGACCTTTCTTCAAAAAGAAGTACGCAATCAGTTTTGGCTTTTACATCAGCCTTTGTTTTTGAACCGGTTATTAATGATAGTTCGCCAAAAAAATCGCCTTGAGTTAATTGTTTAATATATTTTTTATTACCAAACTTATCTCTGGTTATAACATCGAGTTCCCCCTGCTCAATTATATATAATCCCGGGCCTACTTCATCATATGCCACGATGAGTTCATCTTTTCCGTATTTTTGCCGTTTGAAATCTTTTATAACTTCCTTCAGCAAATCTGCCTCAAGATTTTCAAATATTGGACAGTTTCTGAATAATTCAAACGGTGTTTCTTCTTTGTTTTCAACATTTGGAATTTTATACTCAATTGTTCTAATAGGAAACGGTATAACAAGGTCTTTTCTTTTAAATGTGTACCAGATTTTTGATAGAACTGTATCCTGAATATCAACATTTTCAGGATAATTTGATATCCAATACCGTATTTCATAATCCATGGATGAATCATTGTATTTCATTAGCGTAACTTTTGGCGCAGGATCATTTGATATTCCATCTGTGTGAATTAAAATTGATTTTATTGTATCCTTAACCAAATTAGGAGCATGGTCATAAGATATGCCCACGGTTAAAATAATACCATGCTGCTTTCTGGGTTTATAAAAGTTAAAAAACTCGCTGTTTGAAATCTCTGTATTTGGAATGATGTATAAATCGCGTGACAGGGTTAATAATCTCGTTGTCCTCCATGATGTTTGAATTACTTCGCCGACAATTTCGCCTTTAACTTTAATCCAGTCTCCAATACGGAACGGTTTTTCAACACTAATCGAAATGCCTGCAATCAGGTTGTTAAAAGTGTCTCTAAGCGCAAAACCAATACCTACTGCAATACCGCCTGATGTTAATGCTATTCCCGTTATTGATACATCCAATGCCCTTAGAAGAAAGATTAATAACACGAAAAACATAACTACTTTTATTATATCCCTGATAATTTTAGGTATATAGCGGTTTTTCTTCTTTATAAGATAATATTCTACTACAATATATTCTGATATTTTGAATATATAATAAACGAGGAAAATAGTGAGAATAATTATTCCGTAATTATTTAATAATGATAAATTAGAGAGTTTAAAAGAGACAATTAAAGAAAGTAATACTATGATTCTGTTAACTTCTTTTTTTACCTGAGACAATTGAATCTTTCTGCTTAAAAATTTTAATAGTATTTTTAAGCCTATGAATATAAAAATTCCTGAACCAATGGTTAAAACAAGGGTCAAAAACCCCGTTGCGGTTAAATAAATTACTATTTCCCGGTATATTGATTTAATCCAGTTTATGAATCTATTTAGAAGTGATGTTTTACTCTCCTCAGAACGTTTTTTAATTATTGTGTGTAGTTCCTTGTTTCCTGTTTCAAAAGCAATATCCGCAATGTTAAGATTTCCCGGTTTTGTGTCAATTTTAGGGTTTTTTGATAATAGGTATTTGATTACTGCTGTGCGTTCATGTATAATCGCGTTCATTAATGCACTCCAGCCCTGATTGTTTTTTACGTTAATATCAGCACCGTGTAGAGTAAGAAATTTAACGATTTCAAGATTCCCCATGCCCGCGGCAATGAATAATGCAGTTTCCCCGTTTTTATTCTTTACATTTAAACCGGGTTTGAAACTAAGAACGCGATCAAGAGCGGATAAATTATCCGTCGCGCTTGCATACATAAGGGGCGTCCAGCCTGATACATCTTTAGACATAGCGTCTTGTTTGGTTTTAATTTTTTCCTTAATTTTATCATTATCAGCATTCAGCATATGCAGGAATATTTCTTTGTTTTTATATTCCTTTATTTCTGAAAGAAGGTATTTTGCGATTTCAAGATTTCCCGCTTTAAAAGCTGATATAATTGCGTCTTCATTAATTTTATTTTGCAAGTCAATTTTTGCTTTTTTATCTACCAATAATTTGACTATAAAAAAATGTCCGTTTTTCGCGGCCAATATAAGCGGAGTATCCAGATTTGAATTAATCGAATTAATATCAGCCCCGAGATTAATTAAATGATTTATAATTTCAAGTTTTCCGAATGAACAGGCATATAAAAGCAAATTCCATCCGAATATATCTTTTTCGTTTAAATTGTATCTGTTAATCCTTGCTTTGATTAAATCAAGGTTGCCGTTGATTAGTGCTTTTATTGTATCAGACTTCAAAAGCGAGTAGGGGGTTTTACCGATATATTCGCCCTGAGTAATGAGGAGTTTAAAAATGTCTTCAAATCCCTTAACCGCTGCCCACGTCAATGCGTTATAATCCTTAATTGATACATCAGGAGTAGTGATTTTCGCGCCTGAAGCGATGAGATTTTTTACTCGTTTTAAGTTTCCTGCTCGTACAGCAATGATTAATTTTTGTTCGTTGTTTACTTTAGCTGTTATATTCATTGTGATTAGCAGCAAACTAATAATTAGAATCTTTTTCATTAATAAATCTCCTTGATGCAGGATATACTCCTTATATTACTTTTCGACAATTTACAGTGATAAAACCCGTTATGCGGGCAATTTTTTATCAAGAATACGGGATAAGTAAAATACTTTGTTATATGAGTAATCTTGATTAACTTATATGTAACGAAATTATCAAATATACCGATAATGTAGATATCACGTTATAATAAGGAGGGGAACGTGAAGATACAATGTAAACTCAAAGGGTTAATAGACCCCGAGCAATGTTTTTTTTGTTTCATGAATGACGATAAGGGATTTTCCAGCCGCGTTCAATGTAAAAAGAAAAATGCAAAAAATATAAAATAGTATTACCTGAATTCGATTTTTTTACCGTTTAGGTATAAATTTTTTAACGAACTTACACCTGATGCAAGTATAGATACTTGTGCATACACCTTGTTTAAATATTTTTCTATTTTTTTGCCTTGATTTTGAGGCACGTAATAAGTTTCTATGCCGTATCTTATATCAATAGTATATCTGTCATAATAATCTAATTCTTTTCTAGGCAAACAAATTGAAACGTTCTGTACTATCCCCCGGATTATAACTTTATACTTGTTTTTTAATTTGTCAATATTATCCGAAATTGCTGCAGCCCTGTGAAATTTGTTTTCAGGTGATTTTTCAAGAGCAACGTAGACTTTTTTTCCATTACTATAGTTTTTAGCTCCATAATATTTAATTTCTTTAAGCTTTATGGATGAAATTTTATAATTAAGATTTACATAATCACCGCTGAATAAACTGCGCGGGTCAACGGGTTCGCATTTTAGAAAGACCTCAGTTCCCTTTGATAATATATATTTCTGCTTTATTATCATTCCCGTTATGAAAAGGAATTGTAAAATAACTACTATTATAAAACCTTTTTTTTGCCAGGGTTTCATGTTTTACTTTAACTCCCTTCCGATGCTTTCATTTTTTCAACAAGTTTTGCTCTTCTCCGGTTTATAAATAATCCCAAACCTATTCCGAAAAGCCCGGTTATTATAAATAGGGTTGAACCGCTTAACATATCCCATATTAAATCAACGTAACGCGTTATCAGATGCAGTAAAAACCCGATAATTGATAAATTTAAAGTAATTACCGAATTTATTTTCGCGCTGTAGTGTACCAATCCCACAGTTATGCAGAGTAAAAGCAGGTTTGTGAGAATAGAATATGCGCGCCAGTTTATTGCAGGACCTGAAGAAAATAATAAAATCATGGCAAACAAAAACACTAATAGAGACAGATATAATAAATGCTTTTCTTTGCTTTTTGCGATTAAATACACATAAAAGCCAACCGCGAAAATTATAAACATAAACAACAGCATTAAAACAACGGGGTCGGCATCCATAATGCTTTTTTGTCCGGGGAGTTTAAACGAGACAGCGTAAACAGCGAAAAAGATTGAAAGCGAGTATATTCCTTTAATATTATTATTTTTATATTCAAGGCCTTTTTGCTCCGCAAGGGTTGAGGCGAACTCGCTTGCAAGGTAAATTACCGTTGTAATTAATATAAAGCCAATAGTATATCCCAGAATATACCCTGTCTGAAAAGCTGCCAGATATGAAAAACCAATGAATTTTGAAACTATAATTAAAAAAGCAAAAACAAAAGACATTGCCTGTTCGGTTTTGTGTTTTACGTTATGCACAAAGTAAAAGTAAACCATGCCTAAAAACAACGCTAATATTCCGGTGTGATAAGCTATCATGGAAAATGAATCGTTTCCTAAGGGTAATAAGAACATAATTGTTGAAAAAGCTAAAATAATACCCGGTAAATAGAATTTTTCTTTTTTAAGCAATAATAAGATTGTTAATCCCCCTGAGATTATAGTAATAATGAAGAATTCCAGTGTTTGAAACAGAACTTTTTTATTGAATACAAAATACGCTGATTCAATTTTTATTGGCCATGATAATATTAACATTGCAAACATAATCATTAACCAGCCTATAACTTTAATCAGCCCTGCTATGACTTTAGAAAACTCTGATTTTTCGCTAAATCTGCTTAAAGCAACGAATAATACTCCAAGCGGTATGTGGGCAAAAATAAAAATATACGATGAATATACATTGGAAAAATCTAAATTATGATAGTTTATTTGATAAAACCAGATGAACCAGAAAAGTATTGATAAAATAACGCCGAAAAAGTCTTTTAACCTATAAAAAGCATAGAACAATATTGCAGGGGCGAATATAAACAGATAATTAATGTTTTTAAATTCCTGAACTTCCCAAACGTTCCATAAAAATAATAGGAATGCTGATATATAAAAACCCGCTTTTAACTTAGTTACATAACTGATTGCATAAGCTCCGACTGCCCACGCCAAAACTCCCAGAGTAAACTTATCGTTTAAATGATAGATTTGCGCGGTTAGCATAATGCCAACTCCGAAGAAAATTATTCCCGTTACAACTAACGCTTTGCCGAAAAACGCGTATTTTTTCTTTTTATTAACAGCGAGCAAATAATACGCGCCTGCATAAGAAAACAGCATTTTTGTATATATGTTTACCATTTTCAACCAAGACGGCATTTTTTTCCAGTTCGCGGCGTAAAATAATATTATACCCGTTAATAATAATACTCCGGCTAACGCAATAATAATATGAGGCATGCGGATGTTTACGTTTTTCTTTTCAACGGGTTTATCTACAACGGGTTTTTCATACGTTTTCAGTATTTTATCCCGCTGTTCATCTGAGATGATATTTTCGTTAGCCCATTTTAATGATTCGGATTTAAGTTTGTTTAAAAAACTTTGGTTTTCCATATCCATACTTATATAACACAAGTTTTTTTTATAAAATGCAACAAAATAAATAAATTTTCTAAAATTTTGAGATAATT
>CALGPD010000050.1 GCA_937960625.1 uncultured Spirochaetia bacterium
AGGGTCGGTAATTATTGACTGCATTAAACTCTTTGGGTCAACCTGTCCTGATTTTATTCTGTCATATATCATTCTAAGATTAGCGTCTTTAATTTCATCAATTGATTTGCCTTTTTTAACTACAAGGGTGCTTTGTTCATTTAATTCAATGAATTTGTCATTAACGAGAGTGGCAAGCATTACTTCAAAAAGCCTTTTTTTACCGCCTACTAAAAACGCCTTTTCCTGATTTGTGAGGAAAGGAATTGCATCCGCGCCTTTATCAACGTTAAACCCGCTTCTTTTATAAAGCATTCCAAACGCGCCTTTACCAACAACGAAAATAATTACCAGCCATACAATATAAGCGACTATAAATGTAGGGCCGGGCATATATAAAAATGCAAGCATCAAATCCTCCTATTTATTCCACTCATCAAAATAATCATCCATAAGCGCGATAACGTTAAAAAGCTCCCTTGAATATAAAACGAGCTCATTTTTATTTAATTCTTTTTTCTCTTTACGCGTTTTTAATAACCCGGATAATTTATCAGGGTCGAACTTTATTATTTCAGCGCTTTTCGTTATTGCCTGCTCCATTCCTGAATATTGCACATTTTTTATATCAAGCATTACACGCAGGAGTTTCAACAACTGCCTTAAGTTTACAAAAAGAACTTTGCGGAGCGCGGGCACCTGATCAACGCTTCTCCAATACCCTTGAATTACTTTCATGCGCATTGCTTTTGTATCTCTTTCAAGCTGAAATACCAGATGTTTTTGTTCAATTGCTTTGTCTTTAAGTATATCATCACCGGCTAAAAGAATTCCTTCTTTTTGTATTTCAAAATAATCAATGGCAAAAACATCAAGCCCGGTCAACACGTTCTTTTTAGTTAGAAATCTGGGTAAAATACTTGATTTGGTTTTGTATTGGTTAGCTTTACCCGCTATACTGTCGATTTTAGAAACATCGAGATTATCAACAACCACCATTAAATTAACCCCGCTCACATTTTGAACAAACTCGTCCTTTGCAGCAGGCCCGTAAACATAACAACAAATACTTTCATTACCGAAAACGTTGTTTACCTCACCAATAAAACTTACTAAATCGGCTTTAATGTTTTCCGGTATTTGCAAAGCTTTTATTTTTTCCGCGAAAACTTGCATTTTTTACTCCATAAATAATATTATTTTATTATTTTACACCAACTGGTTTTAAATTACAATGAAATTATAAAAAAAATATAGTATTATAAACAGGGATGCACATGATAAAATTTTATTTCAAAACTTATTTACAAGGAATAAAAATAGACTTATATTTTAAATAATTACAATTTCTGAGGGGAGATGTGTTTAAACGCTTACTTGTTATCTCACTGCTTATATTAAATTCCTTGTATATATTTACTTACAATTCAAGACAAATTGAATATTTAAAATCCGGTGTAGGCATATGGAATTCATGGCGGGACAGGCATATTGAAGCTAACATAAATTTAATCAACGCCAAATTAAGCAATATGAACTTGAAATACGTTAACTTTATACGCGCGGATTTACGCAATGCCTGCCTGCAAAACGCCGACTTGTCCGAAGCAAACTTATACAGAGCGTATCTTGTGGGCACAAACCTTATAAACACAAGGCTGGTTAATTCAAACCTTAAAAACGCAAACGCGAGACAGGCAAACTTAAGCGGAGCAAATCTTTCAGGCGCGGACTTATCCCATGCAAACCTTAAATACGCCAATCTCACAGGCGCAAACCTTACCGGAGCAAACCTAAAAGGCACAATCTTAACAGGGGCGATATTAACCGGTATCAGGGGCGCTGATTTAAAACCCGCTGTAATGGGAACGTATAATTCAAAACAAATGCGCATATTAGAAAAAGGTGTTAATGCATGGAATGCTTACAGAAGGCAATACCCTAATGAAAAAATCGTATTAAATAACGTTGTTTTATCAGGATTTAATTTATCCGGCATTAATTTTAAAAACGCGAGTTTAAAAGGCGTTAATTTCAGAGGCGCGAATTTATCCCGTGCTAATTTATCATTTTCAAATCTTGAAGACGCAAACCTGATGTCTGCTAATCTATATAAAGCCAATTTACGCTCTTCAAATATAAAAAACGCGAATGTATTAAGAGCAAACCTCTCCTACTCTAACCTTACTTCATGCAATCTCAGCAACGTAAATTTCTGTGAGGCAAACCTTACTTACGCTAACTTAACCGGTTCCTATCTCGCGGGGGCCAATTTCAATGACGCGAAAATAGCAGGAGCAGTTTTTACCAACGCAATTGCAAAAAACTTACGCGGAGCCAGATACAGATAAACCTCAAATTTTATTCACAAAAAAATATATAGGTGTTGGAATAAAGGGATTTTATTTTTATCTTAGATAGATGAACTATTATATTCAAACCGGGATTAAAACCAAAAAGCAATTATTCTATCTTGTATCTTTTTTATACGGCACTGTTTTAATGGGAATTGAAATGCTGGGATCTAGAATGCTTGCGCCGTATTTCGGTACGGATATTTTTGTTTGGGCAAACTTAATAGGAATAGTTCTTTTATCTGTATCGCTCGGCAATTACTTCGGGGGCAAACTTTCTTCTAAAAAAAATACTCTGCTTATTATTAGCGCGATTGCGGTTGTTCTTCTTTTATACATTGCGTCTTTTTACAAAGGAATATTTGAATGGATTTCAGAATGGTTTAAATCAAGCGGGTTGGTTGAATATTCTGATAAAGTTTCCACAGGCAATTCTGACAGGATAATTAAACCGTTATTCGCAACGGTTATTGTTTTCTTTCCATTAGTTTTTTGCCTCAGTATGATTTCACCTATTTTAATAAAAAGGCTGTCCGGTGAAGCCGGCCATGCAGGAAAAGTGTCGGGAAGAGTTTACGCGATATCAACCATAGGAAACTTATTCGGAACTTTTTTCACTTCGTTTTATTTAATAGTAAAATATAAAACCACAACGACTTTATACGTTTTTTTCTCAATTTTTATAATTAATATAATTTTAATTACACTTTTCGGATTGGATAAATCAGATGAAAAAACTTAAATTAAAAACAACGATATTTATTATGATTATTCTCTCACTATTAGCAACGGATTTTATTTCAGCTCAATTCCGCGGCAAAGGAAGAAAAATCATTTTTGACAGAAATACAGCTTACTACCGTCTCATAGTATTTGATAAAAATTATTACCGTTATCTTGTGTTTGGGACAAAAGTGTATCAAACCATTATGGATAAAAGATACCCTGATAAATTACTGTTTGAATACGCAAAAATGATTGCTTCTACTTTGTATTTAGACAACAACCGGAAGCAGGCATTATTATTAGGATTAGGCGGTGGAGCCATTGTTAAGTATATTCAAAAATATTTCCCTGAAATGAGGCTTGATATCGCGGAAATTGACCCAATGGTTATAAAAATATCCAAAAAATTTTTTTACACTAAAATAAAAAATAATATTAAAGCTTATGCTTATGACGGCAGAATATTCGTTAAACGAATTAACAAAAAATATGATATTATTATGCTCGATGCTTTTAATTCCGATTACATTCCGTTTCATTTAATGACAAAAGAATATTTAAATCAGGTAAAAAGAAAACTTTCATACAACGGCATGGTTCTTCAAAATATCTGGACAAATAACGCTTTATTTAAACGCATTATGAATACTTTCAGGTCTGTTTTTAAATACGTTTACTTTGCAAGGGGAAAGGCAACGAGTAATGCTGTAATAATGGCAAGCAATAAGAAGATTAATTTATCCTCATATAATATCCGCAACGCTTATAAAAAATTTAAACGCCATAATATTCGTTATAGCTTCTATTTTAAGGATTATTTAAACAGATTTAAGTTATACACGAAACCCGTTGTTTCTTCTTTGGTATTAACAGATGAACACGCTCCTGTTAATTATTATCATAGAAGGAAAAGAAGATAGCTAGATAAATTATCATAAATTTATAACGCAGATCAATCATGATTACTAAAAATATATCTCTGAAATCAAAAAAATCTATTTACGTGAAATTCGATTTAAATTACAAATTTATTTCTTTCGAATTACTAAATCAAAAAGATTGCTTCGTCACTTTCGTTCCTCGCACAGACATAAAACTTTAAAAATTGTGATAATTTTTTTAAATCGAAATTCAAGTTATTTACTAAATTCCAGTCTTAAACTAACCTTTTTCTTAACCAATACAAATCACTTTAAACTGTTAGTAAAAAAACTCCAACCTTATAAAGCTATTGTTCCTGCTCTAAACCGGATATATTTTATGCTTATAAGTGTTGATTTTTTTGCGGTTGCAAAATAATAAAATAATTACTCGTTATTATAATAAATGAAATGAAAAATAAATCTGCTGCATATAATAGACTAAAATTGATACGGAGAAAACAATGAAACTAATATATCTTCCATTAATATGCGTTTTAATATTTGCAGCGTGTTCAATAAACCAGCCTGATGAAGAAACTGCCGCACCGGGCGCTACAGATATGGAACATGAAATACACGTTTTAATTAACAAGCACAGAACTTCTATTGGAAAACAAGCCCTTGTTTTTAATACTACAATAATGGAGATTTGCCGGGAACATAGTTACAATATGGCAAACGGAATAGTGCCGTTCAGCCATGACGGATTTTATGACAGAGTAGACCGGATACGTAGTCTGATAGGCGGAACTTCTGCCGGGGAAAACGTTGCCGCGGGCTTTACATCTGCTGAATCCGTAGTAAATGGCTGGTTAAACTCTGCGGGGCATAGAGCAAATATTGAAGGGAACTATACTACAACAGGAATTGGCGTTGTAAAATCTCCGGGCGGTTGTTTATATTTTACCCAGATTTTTTTGAATAAATGAAGTTGAAATATAAAATCGGTATATATTTTTAAAGTACAGGCAGACAAGTACTGTCACATACGATACAATAAAAATTTCTTTTATTTGAAATAATTGTTTAGTTTATTTTCCCGCAAATCATTCTTTACTGTTAAACTCAACGAGTTTATCTGATAAAACGGAGTTGTCAATAACGAACTTATTCATTCTCGAATGCAGTTCGTCTACAATGTCTTTAATTTCTTCAATTGCTTGATTTTCTTCAACCACAGCCTCAAGCAATTGTTTAGTTCCAAGGTTCTGTTCCTCTGTTGAGTTAGTAACCTGCTCGCTTAAATTTTTAACCTCATCCATGGCCTGTAAAGTTTTACCGCCGTCATTATTGATAAAACCAAGACTTTCCTTTACCTTACGGGTTAGAGATTTTATTTCTGTAATTGCCTGTAAAATATCATTAACACCGTTTGCCTGCTCTTGAGTTGAAACAAAAATTTCAGTGTTTATATTCTCTGCGCTGATAACATCGTTAATCATCGCATTCAAACTGGCATTCGCTTTATTGCTTAATTCAACAGTTGTATTTATTTCTTTAATTATATTATCAATGTGTTTCTTTATTTCTTTAGATGAAACACTTGAATTCTCAGCAAGTTTTCTAATTTCTTGAGCGACAATTGCAAAGCCCTTTCCATAAGTACCTGCATGTGCTGCTTCAATAGCTGCATTCATTGCCAGTAAATTCGTCTGCTCGGTTATATCCGTTATAACGTTAAGGATTTCATTAATCTGCTTGCTCGACTGCTCTACTCCATTAACAGCATGCACAACGAGTTCAATCACCTCTCTATTCTGAGATATAGTACGGTTTAATTTCTGAGCTATACCTTTTGCGTTCTCTGATGTATTTGCAACGGATTTAATGCTGAAAGTCATTTGTTCGATAGTTGAAGAAAATTGTTCGATTGATGTTGCCTGGGTATCTATACTTTCAGAAATATTTTTTATATTCTGCATTGCAGTATCTACAGTTTTTTCAGCATTATCTACGGATTGATTTTGAAATTTTGCAGAACTCATAATATGGTCCGAAATTGAAGAAAACTCCTCAACAGTTGCTGATGACTGTTCCAAAGCAGCAGTTAAGGATAGTATTCTATCTTGTATTTTTCTTCCACTAAGTTTTAAATCAGAAATCATTTCTTTTAAATTTTCTATCATTTTATTATACCATGAAGCAAAAAGCTTAATCTCATCTTTCGCAATCATCTTATAAACCTTACATTGTTCACAATTTTCAATCTTGCCAGAAAGTATAGTTGGACACATAATTTCCTTACCCATTGAAGGAGCATGGGAACCAACATCGAGGAAACATAGTACTTTGTCTTTTCCATAATCTACGCAATCTGTCTTATTACATTTCATGATGTTGCTGCAATTAACATTTTTTAAAATATCAATTGTTTTAGTAAGGTTGCCCTTGGCGTTTTCAGAAACAACCTTGCTTATAACGCTGAAAGGTTTAAGAATCACTTTGTATATTAATAGCGTCATTATGAAAAAATTAATTATTAAAAACGCTGCAAATGCGCTTATAATAATAATGCCCATATTCCTTATTGCTTTTAAGTTTTTAGAATAATCCGAAGAATAAACAAAAACACCGATAACTTTTCCGTTGTAATCTTTAATAGGAAATGACCAGAAAAACATATTACCTGCTTGAAACATATTTGGGATAGTTCTTGCTTTGATTAAATGATTAATTTTATTATTAAAACCAATTTTCCGTGATGAATAAACCTTTACAAACTCGTTATTGATAACGGGATATTTAGACTTATTATCCAATTTAGTAGCGATTTTTAAAAAATCATGATTCATGAAGACAAAATAACCTTCGTTATTTATACCTGAATTTTTCTTTAGAATATTATTAAAAGACGTTAAGACCTCAACACTGCCGATTATTTTTCTCTTTTTATCAAACACAGCGCAAATACCACGAATAGCAAAACCGCCTCTTCCAATTTCAATACCGCTGATTTTTTTTACTTTTCCTTTATTTATATATTTAATAGTATGCCTGAAACTCGTTAGATTATCTGAAATATCTATCCATTTACCGTTTCTTTTAGCCTGTTTTTTTCTCCACAATCTCACAAGGCTTGTTGCAGGGGGCAGATGAAAATGCAGGTTTAGTGTTTGATTATTAAACTCTTTATAACTATGCAAAATATTCTTCAAACTCTTTCTTAAATATACCCGCGCCTGCTGGCTATACTTACTGTCTTGATCAGAAATATCACCTTTATACGCGATTTTATATGCTCGCTGAACTATAACATTTTTACTGAAAATTGACGCAATTTTAAGATTGGTTTTTTCCGTTATTTTTATCAGGTTATTGATTTCCATTTGCTTTTGCAGAAACCGGTTTTTCACTTGAATCCTGAAAATTTTATTTTGACTATACATAATAAATAGATATGAAGCTAAGCCAAGAATAAGCGTTGTTATAATTAAAGGTATAATAACTTTAAAAAATAATTTACTTTTAAACATCAGTGTATCCCCACATAAAACGCGATGAAAAAATTAATAAAATTATTAATTTTACAATTATCAAGCATATTTATCTTTTAGGAACATTCACAGAATAAAATTTTTCTTGAATATACCTAAATATATTAATACTAATATATTATAATTATTAATAGAATTCAAACATTAATTGTTAAAAAAGTAAAGGAGGATAACTATGAAAAAAACCACATTATTAATATTAATATTAACCGTATTTTCAATTTCATCATTTGCGGATGTAATATTTGATATTGAAACCGGAGGGGCTTTTGCCGGGCATTATAACGACATTAAAATACCTGGAGACACAGGAACTCTTTTTTCTGCCGTTGATGATCTTGAAGCTGAATCCAATCTTTTCCTAAGAATGTGCATTACAGGAAGAATAAGCAACAGGCATAATATTTCTGCTTTAGTTTCAATTTTAAAAGTTAAATCAACAGGAGCTTTTGATAAAAACGTTGTTTTTTATGGTAAAACTTTTAATCAGGGTATAAGCAACGAATTAAACTATAAATTCAATAATTACAGATTAACATATAGATTTGATTTTTTTGCTTCTGAAAAGTTCAGGTTCGGAGCAGGATTAACTTTATTTATACGGGATGCTTATATAGAATTAAAAAATAGTTCCGGTTCAGCAAAAAAAGAAAACATTGGTTTTGTACCGCTAATTAACCTGAAACTTGAGTGGAATATTGTATCATGGTTCGGCTTGTACCTTGACGCTGATTTTTTATTTTCGCCCAAAGGGCGCGCAGAAGATTTCTCCGTTGCTTTTCTTTTCAATCTAAATAAAACAATTTCGCTTAGGGCAGGATACAGAATGCTTGAAGGCGGAGCTGATAATGATACGGTTTATAATTTTACTATTTTTCATTTTATAACATTTGCTGTTACAATAAAACTGGATATTTAATATTTCAACCAGGATTAATCATTTTACATTCCATTAAAAAAGAATTAATATTAAAATCCTGATGAATGCCCATTCTGGTTAATGAAAAATCATATTTAACCGGGTCATTATCATTGATGAGTTTGAATGCGTTCGTTATTTCCATAGCAGTAGTTAAGTCCGCGCTTTTCCGATGCGTAATATTTATGCTACGGGAAATATTAAACATATGAGTATCAAGAGGTATAATTAGTTTTGAACACGGAATATTATCCCATCCTCCAGGATCGACTTCATCTTTCCTAATCATCCAGCGGAGATATAAAAACAACCTTTTCAATGCGCTTCTTTTCAAAGGGTCAGGAAGCAGGGAATTTTTATTTTGTTTGTGCATTTTTAATTCGCTTACGAAATGGATTAAAGCGGGATAAATTGTGTCATGGCTCTCTTTATAACCATTTGAGAAACACTCATATAAAGAATTATAATCATTCAAAACGTGTTTAATTCCCTTTAAAAATAAAACAAGCTCCCTGTCCGTTGTAAACCTATGTTTAAAGCCTTTAAAGTCATTTTCGAAATCAGTTTCTGTATTTGAAGTAATATAATCATATGGGGATTTTTTCATTACAACGAGTACTTTGGATACGCTTTTCAAGATTTGTTTTACGTTGCCGTATGCTAAACCTGATGCTATTATACCGGCAATCTCTCTATCTTTTAGTTCGCTATAATCATATAGAAAAATTAGAGGGTCAGGATTAACGTATTCTCTTCTATTATATAGTGAATACATTTCCTCAAATTTATCTTTAAAGCATGAATATTTTGACATTAAAATTTAGTTTCCTGATATAATTATATTTTCCACAAAAAAATCTCGCCTTCAGTTGATGAACTTAACAGTTGTTTGCCTTGTGCAACGAATTTTACTGAATACACCGTACCTTTATGATTGGTAAAAGTATTAATTACTTCTCCGGTATCCGGATTCCATATTTTTACGGTTCCATCCTCACTACCTGAAGC
>CALGPD010000051.1 GCA_937960625.1 uncultured Spirochaetia bacterium
GTATACTTGATTGTGCTTGAATAGCAGCATTGAATACATCTGCTAAAAGACTCATTTCATCACGGCCTACATCTCTTGAATCACCTTCCATTGATGAAGGTAATTGCACATCCGCTATTTCTTCCGAACCACCTATATCATCCGCACCGGATAAAAGTGCATCTATTTCTTCTTGTGAAAGTGCGCCGTCACTCATTCATCTTCCCCTTCAGCGATTTCATCAAAGAAATCGTCTTTAATCTGTTCTATTTGTTCTTTAACCTGTACTGCAACCCGCTTTCCAACAATACCGGGCCTGCATTTAAATTTTGCTTCACTGCCAACTTTCAAAGTCAGGTCATTGGATATTTTCGCGTTTTGTAAACGGATAATATCACCAATTTGTAAATCAATAACGTCTTTCATTGTAACATCTGAAAAACCTAATTCAGCAATTACATCAACATTAATGGTTTCCAGCCTTTCTTTTAATACGTTAAAGTTTTCCCTTGTCGCTCCTTTACGTATTGATGAATACCAATACTGTGCGGAGAGTTTGGAAATAATTGGCTCTATTGTAATATAAGGTATACAAAAGTTTGTCATACCTTCAACTTCACCCACTTTAGTCTCAAGTGTTATTAATACAACCATATCATTTGGCGGTACTATTTGAGCAAATTGAGGGTTTGTTTCTATGTTTCCTAATCTCGGGCGTAAATCAATTACGTTTGACCATGATTCTCTTAAGTTTCCCAATATACGTACAATAATGCCTTCAATAACCGACAACTCGATGTCTGTCAATTCCCGGGACATTTTAGTAGCTTCGCCCGAACCTCCGAATAAACGGTCAATAATAGTAAACGTAATTGAAGGGTCAATTTCGAGTACGCTTGAACCCTTTAACGGGTCCATGTTTATAACCGCCAGAGTTGTAGGAGAAGGAATACTACGTATAAATTCTTCATAAGTGAGCTGGTCTACAGATGCAACGTGTACATGTACAAGAGTCCTTAATTGTGCTGATAATGACGTTGTTGTTAAACGCGCAAAAGTTTCATGCATCATTTGTAAAGTACGGATTTGGTCTTTGGAAAATTTATCCGGCCTTTTAAAATCGTAAATTTTTACTTTACGTTGTTCCTGCGCATAATCCTTGACATCATCGGTTGAATCTTCACCTGTGGATATCGCGGTTAACAGAGCATCAATTTCGTCTTGTGATAGTACATCAACCATCTAAGTACCCTTATTATTTATTTAACCGTTAAGACGGTTTTGCAATCGTAAACTGAGTAATGTAAATATCTCTTACTCGTCCTGCCATTAAAATAGAATTAATTTCAGTTAAAATTTCTCTGCTTAAATAATTCTTTCTTTTAAATGCGGTATTTATTTCATCATATCTTTTGCTCGCTATTATTGAATTAACCCGGCTTCTAATCTGGTCGTCTCTAGCAACGAGTTCATTCGTTAAAGCAGTATTCTTTCCGTTATAAGCTAATGAAAGAGTACATTGAACAAATACCTGCGAATTAGATTCGTCAGTTACATCGAGGTTTACCCTGAATGCTTTTAACTTTCTTGTTTGAAGCGCGGGTGTTCTCGGTTTAAATGACGGATCATATGTTTGAGTATCAACAACTTTTTTCTTGGTTTTGGTCATTGATTTTATCATTATATAGTTTACAACAATCATAATAATAATAGCAACAACACCAAAAGCAACAAAAGTTAGAATTTTAGCGAGGGTCCGGCCAATTCCACCGCCCTCGGAGGGCATCTCACCCTCACCCTCTTCGTCTTCACCTGCTAATAAATCATCTTCTTCAGCCATCTTGGGGAATCCTCCACTAACTTACTTATAAAAGTATAAAATTTTTATATTTTTTTTTCAAGAGTATATTTACTCTCTGACAAATAATTTATCGTATAATTCCATTAAATGGATAATACTATTTTTTCTTTATGGCCTATTTCTTGCCGGCGGCCTTGCCGTTCTTGTGCCTCTTGGGCCTTCTCTTAGAATTACTATATCTACGCGCCTGTTATACGCTCTTCCCTCTGGAGTTTTATTCGGTTCAACGGGTTGTTCACCTCCATAACCCTGAGCAGAAAATTTAGCATAATCATTTTTTCCGTTCCATGTTCGTTTTTTAGGTAGACCCATGTCCCAGAAAAACTTAACCGTTGTAATTGCCCTTGCTGATGATAAGTCAAGGTTTGTTGGATATTTATTATATGTGTCTCCGCCCGGTACAGGGGGCCTTGCATCAGTATGGCCTTCAACAGCAATTTTGTTATCCATATTCATATTTTCTTTTAAATCTATTATTAAATGGCCAATTTTTCTTAAAGTATCAACAGCTTCTTTTGTTAACTGTGCCGACCCAGGTTCAAAAAAAGTATCCGAGGCAAGGCTTATAACAATTCCACGTTCGTCTTCTCTAACTCTTACTTTTTTAGCTTGAACTTCGGGTTTTAATATCTGCATAGCTCTTTTAACAGCTCTGTCGAGTTTTTTCCCTGCTTTAGAACTGGGCATACTTTCAATAGTACTTCCCATTGATGCCAGCAAACCTTTTTCAAGGGTTTTACCACCCTTTTGCACTCCAAAAGAACCCCTGAATTGACTAAGAATTAACTGAAGTTCTTTTTCCTGAATTTCTGAAATATTAAACATTATGATAAAAAACGTTAGAAGTAAGGTTGTCATGTCTCCCCAGGTTACCATCCAACCCGGAGCGCCCTTAGGGCATTTTTTTTCTCTCTTTGGCATTAAAATAAACCTTTCTTAAACAAATATAACTTCAAATAATATCAACACGTTACTAACGTGGTTCTTCCTGGCCTAGCTGCTCCCTCATATCAGGTGATAAGAAAGATGCCAGTTTATCTTTAACAATCCGCGGGTTATCACCGCTTTGTATTGATAATATACCTTCAATCATTATTTCTCTTAATAATACTTCTTCTGAGTTTTGCATGGAAAGTTTTTTAGCCATAGGGTCAAACATAAGGTTAGCTAAAACCGCTCCGTATAAACTCGTTAAAAGCGCTACAGACATACCCGCACCGATAGATGCCTTGTCTTCCAAACGCGCTAACATCTGAATCAAGCCAATTAGTGTACCAATCAATCCGAATGCAGGAGCAAGAACCGCCCATTGAGTGAAAATATCTGCCCCCTGTTCATGCCTCTGATTAAGAGAATCGACTTCAGCATTTAAAATATTTCTTACCAATTCAGGGTCAGTACCATCAACAACGAGTTGAATACCCTTTTTCATAAATGCATCATCAATTTGTTCAACGTCATCCTCAAGCGCGAGTAAACCTTCGCGCCTTGCTTTCTCGCTAAAATTTACAAGAGTATTAATTAACTCAGCCGGATTAGGTAACGACGCGGGAGTAAAAACGAGTTTAAGTACCGTAACCAGCTTTTTCATATGATTCATTGGAAATGAAAGTAACATAGCGGAAAAAGAACCGAAACCTGTAATGAATACAGACGGAAGGTCAACAAACAAACCTATACTACTGCCACCTATTAAAATACCAATAATAATAGCTGCCCATCCTGCTAATATACCTGCTACACTTGCTATATCCATAATAACCTCTTTAAACTATTATATTCCCGGGTCATTTCCCCACATTCCGAGATTTTTTCTATATTTTATAATTTTTTTAATAATGTCTTCACAACTCTCTTTAACTAAAACTTTTTTATCAGAAAGCATTGTTATAACAGTTGTATGAGTTTTTTCCATAAATTCAATCATATGGGGATTTATAAAATACTCTGTACCGTCTAAACGCGTTATTTGTATCATAACCAGCTTTCTAATTATATTTATTTCCGGCTTAAAATTATTATGCCTGAAATAGAGTTTATATAAATTTATATCGGTGTTTTAGTAAATCACATAAGTTTTTATTTTCGTTTTTGGCATAACTAAACCTTATTTAAAAAAAAAGTAGTATTAATTATTTTTATTAGTATTAATAAAAGCTTTTTTACGCGTTGACGTATAATGCAGTTTAAAAAATGAAAATAAACGTATTTTAATTGTTATTAATAGTAGAACCATTAAAATATAGTTTATGCTTTGGATAAACAATTAGGGAAAACTATGATTTTTTATAAAGCTGATATTAGTATTAATTTTAAAAATTTGAAGTTTACGACTTTATTTGGCGCTGTTATAATTTTTATTTTATTTTCCTATCTTTTTATTACAGGCGGCTTTAGAAATACATCTATTCTCTGGATACATTTCATACCCGTAGCAGTATTCTTTTTAAAAGGAAATAAAAAAGGATTTAATTTTTTTATTAGCCTTTTTCACAATATTATTAACTATCTCAGGATTACATTTTTTAAAAATACTGCGGTCAAATTACAGCGACAGCATGATTATTATGCTGTTATTAACTTTTATAATTTTTTCGTTTTTTATTCATTCCTTTGAAAAAACCCGGGATAAAGCAGAACATTTACTTCATAATAAGATAGTTGAAATAGATAAGTTAAATCAAGAATTAAAAATTTTAAGCTCTTATGATAGTTTAACCGGGATATATAATAGAAGAATGATTTTGAATGAAATTCAAAAAGAAATCAAGAGGCAAAACCGGTATAACCATACATTCTGTATTTCCTTACTGGATATTGATTATTTTAAAAAAGTCAATGATACTTACGGGCATTTATTCGGTGGTGAAATATAAAAAAAAATATGCGCTCATATTAAAAACAAGGTTTTACGAAAAACTGACAGCATAGGAAGGTATGGCGGAGAAGAGTTTGTAATATTAATTCCCGAAACCGATATAGAAGGTGCAATAATATTATCAAAAAGAATTAAAAAAAGTATTTCTGAATTAGAGTTTTTTACTGAAACAGGAGAAAAAGTAAAAATAACTGCAAGTATTGGTATTTC